>NZ_AP027150.1 GCF_027925445.1 Methylocystis bryophila | reverse complement strand
CCGCGATGTCATCGATGCTCAAGCCCTGCTCGTGCAGGTTCTTGAAAGCCCGGAATTGATCGAGCGGATGCAACGCCTCGCGCATCGTGTTCTCGGCGAGGGAGTCTTCTTCCTCGACGCCGTCCGGCTTGACGATGCAGGGCACCGGCGCGTTCTTCGCTAGGCGCTTCTGCTTGACGAGAAGTTTTAGCGCCGCGAGCCGCCTCCCGCCGGCGGTCACTCCGAATTTTCCGGTCTCCACGCCGTGGCCATCGAAGAGCGGCCGGACGCTCAGCGACTGCAGCAACCCGCGCCGAGCGATATCCTCAGCCAAATCCTCGACGCTCACCCCCGCCTTGATCCGCCGCACATTGGCGTCCGAGGCCACAAGTTTATCCAGCCCAATATCACTTGCACTCACCAGCGTGATCTTCGACATGTCCATCGACTCCGCGAAGGGCGGACCAGAGCCTCTCTCTCGCCCATTTTCCCTTCGCAGAGCCCGAAGGGCCCTCTCGCTCTCAGGCTGCCGCCTCCCTCGCCCCGCAGACGAGCAAGTTGCGCACATCGGCGCCGGCGCGAGCGTAAGCTTCTGCGACCGCGACGAGCGGCGCATAAGACAGCGCGTGCCAAGGCGGGGGATCGGCCGGCCGGTCTACCACGATCATTGGGCCGCGGATCGCGAGTTCCGCGACTTTGCCGAGATCTACCTTGCGGCTATCGATCACGGGCAAGCCAGCCGCGATCGCTGCGGCTTTGACCGTCTCGCAGTCGTAGCCGCTCAGCCAGCCGTTCTCGTAATGCAATGAAAAGCCGCCCCGCCCGATGAAAAGATGTCCGCCTTGGGTGGCGAGGGCCCTGGCGTTAGCGTCGCCGTAGTTGCGAACCTCCACGACGGGCGCGCGGGAGTCTCTCTCGGCGCTATGGGACGCCGCCTTCGACCGCGCGCTCGTGACCTTCAGTGACGCCGGCGAGCCTCAGTTCTCAACGCAGCTTAGCGATCAAGCTCGGTCGGAACTTCGGTGGAATAGCCCAATCTCCTTCACCGACGAACATCGCCGCCGGCTCGCACGCCATCGAGAACGGGCGCACTCTCAGTCGCAATTGATCCTGGGTCGCACCGAGGACGCAATCGTCTCAAGCGTCTGGCTGCGATTGAACCAGCCCCATCTCGACGAGGAACCGTGAGGGATGCTTTGTCCAACCGCGGTATGAATTTGCACGACTTAGGATGAGAGATTCCTTGGCTCGTGTGATGGCGACGAAGCAATTGCGCCGTTCTTCTTCCATCTCCGGACTGCCGTCGCCTTTCTGGCGGCTTTGGAACGATGGCAGAATATCCTCCGCCAGCCCGATCAGATAAACGAAGTCGAACTCTCGACCCTTCGCCCCATGTACCGTCATCAAGGTAACGGTCTTGGGTTGCGGCGATGGTTCCTTCGACCGCAGTTGAAGCTGTTGCAGGAACTCGTCGAGCGTGATGTTGCGCCCGAAGTGCTTGCCAATGTCGTTGGAAATCTCACGCCACGCGGCAAGATCCTCGGCAAGGTCCGGGTCTGGGTTGTTCCCGGCGGCTTCGCTAGCGAACTGCGCAAGAATCTCGTCGGAGGCCTTCTTCGCTGAAGCCGACTCAAGGCGGCCTGCTGCGTCAATGAGTTTCGACCGTGGGGAGGAGTCGCCGATCTCGCGCTTGGCGGTTTCTGCCCAAACCTTTAGATAGGCTGCGCCGCTCGCCTCGGCGTCAGACAAGACCTGATCGACGGCGACCTGAATTTCTGCGAACCGATTAAAGGCGTCGATCAGGACGGCCATATTCCTCCGATCGAGCGGGCGCACGGTCTGAACCAGACAGGCCACCAGCCACCTGACTTCGGCGGACAGGAAATCATCGCGGCGCTGCGCTATGACGGCGGGTACTTGTTGGGCCTGAAGGGCCCTTTGCATGCGCTCCAACAAGGCGCGGGTTCGGGCAAGTACGGTGGTTTGGTCCCATTGGCCCTTCCCGCCCACCGCAATTTCCTTCGCAATTTCCTCCGCCTCAATATCGTCGGAATCAAAAGTCCGAAGCTGGATGTGTTCGTGTTCGGGGAGCTTGAGGTCTGTCTTGCCAGCGACAAGCGGCTTCTTTGCCTCGGTCCGTTGGACGTTATAGGCCACAAGTCTATTGGCCGCCGCCACGATGGCAGGCGGGCAGCGGTAGTTCGTCGGGAGCTGGATCAGCTGCGGCACGAAGTCGGCGCGGAAGCGTTGAATCTGCCGGAAGCTGGCACCGTTCCACTGGTAGATGATCTGGTCGTCATCCGCGACGGCGAAGACATTCTTGAAGTCTTGGCCCGCCATCGCCCGAATGAGGCGATACTGAGCGTCGTTGGTATCCTGGAACTCGTCCAGCAGCCAATAGGGATAGGACCGGCGGTAGCGGGCTGCGATCGTGGGGAACTTTGCAAATAGGCGATGCGCCTCAAATATCAACGAATTGAAGTCGAGGACGTTGAGACGTCGTAATTCGTCTTCGTAAGCTTCATAGGTCCTGACGATAGCCTGCGCGTCGGTTGTTTGTATGAGGCGCGATGGTGCGTCTTTCGGCTCAATCAGCATGGTCTTCATCCGGTCGATCAGGCCGAGATAGCGGACGGCCTGTGCGTCCACGCCCCTGCTTTTCAGCGCGTCCTCCAGCACAGCCTTTCGGTCGCTATCCTGAGAGTAAACGGCGAAGTCCGGCTTGATGCCGAGGTGGATGCCATGCTGGCGCAGCACCTGTCCGCAGAAGCTGTGGAAGGTGCCGATATTGGCGCGCTCTTCGAGGCCGGGCACGAAGTTAGCCACGCGCTCCTTCATCTCGTCGGCGGCCTTGTTCGTGAACGTGAGCGCGAGGACGCGGAACGACTTGTCGCGGGCTCCGTCAAGTAGGCGGGCAATGCGGCACGTGAGCACCTGCGTTTTCCCCGAGCCAGGGCCGGCGAGCACCAGCATCGCGCCATCGCCCCATGCCACAGCATCACGCTGAATGCCCGTCAGCTTTGCGAGGGCTGCTTCGAGCGGATTGTCGGTCATGCCAACCCCCGAAGGTCCGCAATCGCATCGCGAAATGCCTGAGGCATCTGAGCTACCAACGCGGAATTTCCGCGCATCATGGCGGCCAGTTCAGCCGCATAGGCCGTCTTATGACCCCGCAGGTGGTCGAGCAGCGCTGCCTGATCGGCCGAGGCCGCATCGGCGACGCCAACGGCGGTCAACGCGGTTTTGAGTTCAGCACCAAGCCCGTCGGCAAGCATCTGTGCCTCGATGTCGCCAGCGGCAAGGGTTCTGCAGCGGACCGCCACAAACGCCGCATCAAAATCCCGTGCCGCGATGCTTTGGCAATATCCGTGTCCGGCGCTGTCACCGTCGAAAACCGCCAGCCACGGTATGGCGAGCGCACGCGCGAGCGCGGCAAAGATAGCTGGGTTACCGTTATTCTGGGCGTCGATCACGGCGACGCCGTGTTCATCGAGATCATAGGCGAGTTCACGTGCCATGGCGTGCACGAGCAGATATTCGGCCTGCCCCTCCACGATGAACCACCGTCTCGCGAAGAAGATCTCACCGCGTATCCGCCGAGCAAAGGTTTCGAGAGCCCTCAGTTCGTCATCGCCAATGAACAGCAGTGCGCGGTCACGAAGGTCACGCAAGACACCGTGGATCACGGCCCTCTCGGCGTGAGTGCCGTAACAGGTGAGCAGATCACGGTAACGCTGCTCTTCAAGCCTGCCGTGTATCGTCAGCAGCTCGGCAGCGCGGTCGTATTCAATCTGTCCACCGCTCTTGGCAACGATGGCATCGAGGGCCGCCACATGCGGGATGCGTGCTGAAAAATTTAAGGGAAGCGACAGTACCTCGGTTCCGTTTTCAGTCAGCCGCACCAAGCGCAAGTCGCGGAACGGAACGTGCTGTACGAAGTAGGGCGAGTGGGTGGTGATGATCTTCTGGCCGGGTAACGCCTTGATATGCGTCCACAGAGTTCGTGCCGCTTGGGGATGCAGATGCGTTTCTGGTTCTTCAAGCGCCAGGACGGGGGCGCTGTCAGCCTCGTAAAGTTCGGTGAGAAGATGTTCGACGAATGCCTGGAACAGGAAGATGACAGAAAGGCTCTGAACGCCTTGGCCGTGGCGTTGCAGCGGGAGCCACGGCCAATCCGGTTCGTTGCGCAGGACGATCTCAGCTTTGGACAGCAAGTCCCAGGACTTGAGAGGAACGAGCCGCAAGTCCACGCTGCCGTCGCGGTCGCGGGCGGCGACCCGCGTCGCGCTGGAGAGCGTCGCCGCAATCTGGGCAAGGCGCGGGTCAGCTTGTAATAGCTTCTTGTTCAAAAGGTCGAGAACGCGCTGCACCTTAGTATCTAAGGCTGGCGGAATCTCCATGGCTCTGAGCAGCCGACCCCAGAACTGGGAGCGCGGAGAAAACTCGTCCTCCACGTCGCGCAGTGCGCCGAGATAGAATACCGGCAGATACCGCCAGAAGCGTTCGAGATTCATGCGCCGAGCCGAACCACCAACAAGCGGCGCACGACCCGCATTGAGGAAAATCCACGATGGCTCAAAACTTCCCGCCGTCTCATTCCAGGCGCAGCTTGCGCGGAGAATGATAAAGGTCTTGCCCGTGACGGGGTCAGTCTGGACAATCTCGTCGAGATCCTGCTGAAGGGCCTCGGGCCATTCCCCTGCTAGCCGCTCTTCGACGCGGATTTCTATCGAGACGCCGGGAGGCGCTTTTGGGTCAGCATGCTCGTCGGCGAGATGAACATCGTATTCGGTAAAGCCTGTGCCGCGCTGTCCCCAGCGGCGCGTGAGGACGATCCGCACGGCGTCGAGGATGGCAGTCTTGCCCGCATTATTGGGTCCAATGAGGACGGTCGTGTCATTTAGATCAAGCTCGAGCGCCTTGATCGAGCGGAAGTTTGCGATGCTGAGACGCGTGATGCGCATTATTCGCTGTCCTTGACGCTGGCACGAACCGGAGGCGGACGCCTGACGGCAGGCCTAGCTGGCTGGCCGTGGCGCTCAACATAGTCACGCATGAACTCCCGATGATCTGGGCGGCGGGCTTGTCTTGCCTACGGCATACCTCAAGGAATCTGTCTCGCAATTCGCGCTGCACTCTGATGCGAAGTCCCGAATCCTTGGTCATGCGGACAGTGTAGCCAATGGATACACGCAGACCAACAGCTATTTTTCACGATGAGTTTGGCCGTCAGCTTCTATATTGCCGAGCCCCGAGTGATCGGCACCGCGACGTCGGCCGGCCGTCGTGCATGACATCTGTTCGACGAGGCACCCCACAAATCGTCGCGGAGCCGGCCGAGATGGTACGTCCTCTCGCGGCCACAAAGCCGGTCATGAGATCGTCAGTGCCTAAGCTCTCCTTGATGGCAAAGTGTTGCGCAACGTAGCGCGCCTAATGCGTAGGAGCCGATCCCGACGAATGTGATTGTCTCTAACGGGATATTTCCGTCCGAGTGATCGCCGCCTGGGCCACAGCGAGGTCTGCGAACTGAAATCGTTGTGCTGTAGGCGAACGCCTTCGCCGGATCGACGCGAGCAGCGTGAGGAACTCACGCTGGTGCGTACGGACTCTTGCAAGCAAGATTAGACATCCGTATGGCGGTTCCAGGAGTCGAGAACCTATGCGAAGTCTGCTGCTTTCCGCGCTCATCCCGGTGTTGCTGTTCTCTCCGTCGCCTGTCGCACGCGCGGAGAAAACTTCCGTCGTGCAAATTTACACCGCGCCGGAGATGAATCTGGAGGAGGTCGATCGATCCATCCTCGATCAGCTCGGTCAGGGCGAGCGCGTCAACATCGCCGATCAAGCGCTCAGTGACCGCATCCTCATCGAACCCCTCAGCAATGCGGCGGATCGTGGCGCCCACATTAGGATTTCTCTCGGCCCGCGAGAGGTCGAGCGAATAACGCACGATAACGAACACCCGCTCGTGAAGCTGTCCCGCATGCGAAACGTCGAAATCAAGCTTAAAGCACCGGCGACGGCTCGATGCGCCTCAAAGGATATTCCGTGAGCGGCTCACTTCTCAGGATGGGCTCAACGAACGAGTCACACTCGAGCCTTGAACGTCAGGACAACGATCTCGTCGTGATTACTGAAAAGGATGCCGTCGTAGCGTTCGATCGCAAGTTCGAGACGATGTGAGCGCGTCCAAACAACAAGAAGTTCTCTTTCCAGTAAATGACGAGGGGCGCGCGTCGCCGCCCAGTAAAGAGAACCGCTCTGCGCGTCGCCGCCCCATCAGTGCGTGGCGTAATCGCATTCGACGACGGGCGATCGGAGTTCCCACACGCGCGCGAAATCATCCCCCATCTTTGTCGGCGTCGCGATCCACACCTCGAGTTCCGGGTGGCGCTCAAAGAATGAGAGAGCGGCCGATAGACCCGGCGCATCGTAGTCGGCAAAAATCGTGACGCGCCTTACGATTGGTGGGAGCGTGACGATCGCATAGCGGTCGGCGCCGAGCGTCGCCCAAACGGGGATTCCGTCGTGAAGCAGCGACGCTGCCCATGCGGTCTCGAAACCTTCTGCGAGCCCGATATGCTCTGCGGCGGGCGCAAGCCTCAGAAGTCCATCGCCCAGCGGCCCGATCGCGTGTCGCGGGTGCGGCACATCGGCCTTTCGAAGCCCGGAAGGGTCGAGGAAGGTCAATTGAACGGCGACGATCGCGCGCGAGGGCGCTTGCACCGCCGCGATGAGGCATGGAAAGCGCCGCGTTTCGTCATAGCGATAGGAGGGAAGGAAGCGAATGGTGGGCGGCGGGACTGGCGGCAGGCTGCGTGCGCGAAGGTAAGTTTCTGCGGGCGTGCCGGCGACGGGAAGCGCCGCCTTCCAAAGTTTCAGCGCAAGGGCCGTGGTGGTCTTCGATTTCGTCGTGGGCCTGCGAGGCGTTCGGCCTTCAAAGCGGGGCTTGGGGCCGTGATCCGGCGCAAGTGCATTCAAGGCAGCGATAATGTCGCGGGGTTTGCAGCCAGCGAAGCAATGGAAGACGAGCGCGCGCTTTCCGTCGGAAACACTGAGGGACGGACGGAGATCGCCGCGCCCCTTGCCATGCCCTTTCACGGGACAGGAGCAGAGGTAACCGCCGCCCTCGGGCTTTCCGCCGAGGATTTTGGCTATTGTCGCGGCGTCGGCCTTCATCGCGCTGACGACTCAGTGGGCTTTCTGGTAGGCGTTTCTGAGAATCGCCGATGGGTAAGGGAGATCTGGCGAAGCCCAGAGGCCCCGCTGGTTTTTCTGCGCCTCGCCTTCTGCAACGGCGTATTGGAAGTTCACGGGCCTCCCGTTGGGATCGGTGGCGGCGAAAGCGAAGCCCTGTGTGATGAGGATCGTGCCGAGGTCCAGCGTTTGCGCGCCTATGTGGGCGGCGCAGACGGCGAAGGTGACGGGGCCGGATTGCGCAAGCGCCGTGCATCGAGGTTTCGCGTCTTTGATCAGCGCGGCGAAATAAGCGATCGAGACCTCTCCGCAATCGCGCTTTATGCCGGCGGCATTCGTGAAGGTCGTCCCGCGAATGCAGGACTGAACTCCATAGAGCCGGAAAGTCCGCCCGTTTTGGGACCAAGTGTCTCCCGTTTGGAATTCGATCCCGGCGGAGGAAATGTCGAAGACGGGAAGCGGCGCGATCTTCGGCGCTGGAGACGCGGGACTTGCGCCGCTTGAAGACCCCGCCTGTTGAGCCGCGGCGCTCGAGGGCGCGATCAAAGCGAGCACGCAGAGCACCAGCCCACGAGAGACGCCAAGGTGACGCAGATCCATGCGCACCGGACTCCTACGCGAGATTTGCGGGTAACGACACGGGCGCATTGCCCGGAGACGGCGGAATGACACCGCCCGGCGTGCTCACCCCACCCGGGCAGTTGGTGCCGCCGCCGTTTAAACCGTTGCAGGTGGCCGCGGCCTGGTTGATCTTGTTCTGGATCGACTGTCCCCAGGAACAAATGCTTTGGCTGTTCCCATCGAGATTCGCACTTCCACTCGAAAGGCTTTGCCCCGTAGCCCTCACTCCGCCATTGCCGGCTGTCGGGCAGGCGCCACCATTGGCCTGCATGAAGGCGAGGTCGTTTTTGCAAATCAGCGGACCAAATTGGAAGCAGGCGGCGAGCATGCCGGCGGTTACCGGTGTACCGTTTATGCTGCCGCTGTTGGAGAGGGTTTGATACGCGCCGCTGGTGTTGGAATTGCCGACCTGTTGCGCCCATATGCAGACTTGGATCTGAGCCGGCAGATTCAGATATTGGCTTGGCGAGTATCCCGTGTTCGTGAGATTGGAGCGCGTCAGCTGCAAGACGCCGAAATTGTTCCCGTTCGAAGCGCAGGTGGTGCCGCCGGACTCGGCGATCGCCGCGCCCCCGAAGTTGCAGGCGTTATTTTTCAGTGCGTTGTTCGCGGAAGGGCAGTTTTGTATGTCTTGGGCGACGTCCGATGCGCTGACGGTCTGACAATCCGCGAGCGCGAGCTCGGGACGAGCGAGAACGACTGCGATAGCGGATACAAGGAGTGTTGACGCTCTCATTTTGCTCATTCCGAAATAGAGCTATCTCACAACAACCTTCTGAGGGAGTTCTGTCCTCTCGCCCCCATCGACATTCGCGAAGGTGATTTGATGGATCTGCGGATCGTAAGTCACAATCGTCGCCTTCCTCGCGCTGCTTTGGAGAGCGTCGCCTTCAGAGACGGTTACAAGAAGATCGGGGATGTCGCCGAGGACTTCGAGCTTCCCGCCTGAGAGGCTCACCACCCGCGTGGGACAAAAGAGAAGGTTCGGAACGCCGCCAGCGTTAGCGCAGTTGTTGCTGATAACGGAGACAACGATCTGTTTTCTTTCGACCTCAAAGCTGGCGGTGTAAACGACGCCGACGAGCGGCTTATCGGCGCCGCCCGGCGTCGACTGCAGATATTTGCGGAATTTGAGCATCTCCGGGACTCGGTCCGACCAGACGCGCGCCTGCAGGTTCGAGTCGGTCAAGGAGAACGTTTGCGCTACGAGACGATGCGAGATCGCTTGCTCAGCGCTGGCGGAAAGCGGGGTAAGTATCGCGAGAATGAGGGCGGCGCTCATGAAAAACTCCTTCACAGGATTGGTCAGAGCGACACGAGAGGCGCGGACGCGCGCCGGCGCCACAGGCGCGAAGCGCTGGCGGAAAGGCAGAGGGTCCGCGAGCGAATGCTGTTTTTCTGATCGACGCAATGAGGCGAGCGCCCGCGCCATACATTGCCACGCTCGGATCAATGGCGGACATAGGCGAGTTTGTCTGGTCATCATAGGTGCTCCGGCGAGCTTGGCGCTAATTCGTGGGGTGAAGAGGTACGGTTTGAGCGCATTGAGGAATTTCCGTATGCGAAACCGTGTAGCGGATTTTGAACGTGCGCGCGGCGACGTCGTAGGAGACTTCCGTGCGCGTCGCGGATGAGTCTTCGATGGGCGCTTGCGTCTGCTTTTCGAGAAAGCAGGCGGCTCCATCGATCACGAGCGCGTAGCGGTCCGCCTCGAACACGGCGAGCCGCATCGGACAGACCTTGATTTTCACGCCTCCCGCCGGGGAAGGGTATTCGTCCGTGCAGACATTGGGCGTGTCGAGCACGGTCAAGGCGGCGAGCTTGGTTTGGAAGTTGATCGTGAAGTGCCACTCTGACGCGCCGCGATTGCCGACGGCGTAGCTGAGTGAGGGGTCCGGGAGCGGGAGCCCGGGAAGGGGCGGGGGCGGCGGCTTCGAATTGCTCTCGTCGAGCCGGTCCTGCCAGATCGAAGCGTATGACTCCGCTTCGCCACGCGGGAGGCGAAGATCGGAATAGGCGACAGGGCGCCATCGCTCTGGATCCGGCGTGAAGGATTCGGCCGACGCTGTCGCAGCCTGCAAGACGAGCCCAGCCGACAGAGTTGACGAGAGGAGGGCGCGCATCAACGACGACCCGCGAAAGGCCGGAGAACCCGCAGAGCGGCCCGAAGCGCCGCGCGGGCGCCAAAATAGATCGCGGCGAAGAGCGCGAGCGTCGGGAGCAGCACCAGCAGCGCCGAGCCGTTCGGACGCAGCGGCGTCCGCGCGTCCGGAAAGAAGGCCGCGTTCAACATGCGCTCGATCGGATAGAGGACCGGGCCGACAATTTGGACGGGAAGACCGTTGAGCCAATCGGCCGCAAGCGAAAGGACAAAGACCACGACCCCCACGACGAGCAGAAAGGGGAACGCAGGTCGGATGGGCTCGACGAACACGTAGTGGCTTTCGTGCACATGCTTCATGGCGGCGTTCTCTCTCGGACCCACGCGGGCTGGCGCGTTCTCTTCGTCGCGAGGCTCCAAATTAATTCCTTTTCCATAGCTCAGATTTTTGTGGTTGCCAATTTATAATATTTTGTTATCAGGGTTCCGCCCCCAGGGAATCAGCTCATGCGCAACGCACTCCGCCTCGCCCTCTGTCTTCTCCCCACGATCGCGGCCGCCGACGAGCGAAAGTCCGCGCCGGAGGGAAGTGTGCGGGTCGCCTTGGCGCCCATCTCAGCCGCGCCGCGGAGCTTGCCGCCGCAGCCTGCCGACTCGGGCGCCTGCTCGGCCGAGATGGACCCGCAGAGCTTGCGAGAGCTGGTCCAAACCGAGGCGAGACAAGCAGGGGTCGACGAAAAGCTCGCTCTGGCGATTCTGGAAAGTGAGTCCTCGAACGGGGCCAATCTCAATTCACTGAGAGGCGCGCGCGGGCCGATGATGCTCATGCCGCAGACCGCCGCCCAATATGGCGTCATGGACATCTGCAACCCCGTCGAGAACGTCCGCGGGTCGATGTTGTTCCTCAAGGACCTCGCGAGAGAATTCCAGGGCAACATGATGCTCGTCGCCGCCGCCTACAACGCCGGCAGCGAGCGCGTCTATGAGGCAAAGGGCGTGCCGGCGAATTCGGAAACGGTTCGCTACGTCGCCGCCGTCACCAATCAATATTACGGGCTCGGCGATCTCTCGGCCCTGCGCGGAAAGCACGGGGCTCCGAGGAGCCACGCTTTTCAGGACGCGTCAGAAAGCCAATCGTCGCGAACCCGAAAAAGCCGCTCGGAGAGAGACCAGGCGTGGATCGGCGGGTCGGTTCTCTACGTTTCCTCAGACGAAGAAGGAGAGAGCAAATGAAGGTTTCTTCGCGTTCCGACGCGCTGTTCTTAAGTCTTTTGGTCGGATTAGCGCTGGTTGCTGGAACCGATTCGGCGCTCGCGCAGACCGCGACCTTCCAGCCCCTGAACACGGCGCTGACGAGCGTGCTTCAATTTATGACAGGCACGTTTGCGACGACCGCCGCGACTGTCGCCGTGGCCGCCGTCGGCTATCTCGCGCTCACTTCGCGCATTCCGTGGTCGTGGGCCTTCTCGGTCATCGTCGGCGTCGCCCTCATTTTCGGAGCCGCGCAAATCGTCCAATCGCTCACGAACGGGTAGGGCGGATGATCGGGCGCCAGGCAAAACCCCGTCTCGACCCGCTCGTCGGCGGCCTCACTAGGCCGCCCATGATGCTCGGCATCCCCTATGTGCTGTTCGTTATGGAATGGTGCGTCGTCGTTCTCATCTTCATCAACACCAAGAACCTCCTGGTGTTCTTGCTCTTCGCGCCCATCCACGGCGTCGCTTACGCGCTCACGGTCCGGGACATCCGCTTCGTCGATATTTTGCTCGTCCGCTACGGCAAATGCCCCATCACCCGAAATCACCGATTTTGGGGCGGCGACTCCTACAAGCCTTGAGGAGCCTGCCGTGGCGAAACTCTCCGCACATATTCTCAATTCTTTGAAATTCGGAGCACAGAACGGCCGCGAGGCCGAGGTTTCGAAGCACGTCCCTTATCTTCGGCATGTCGAGGAAGACATGCTGAAGACGAAGGAAGGCCACTACCTCATGGTGGTGAAGGTCGGCGGCTTATGCTTCCAGACGGCCGACCAGGCGGAGATCGACATGCGGCTCTCGAGCCGCAACACGCTCATCCGCTCGATGAACGACAGCCGCTTCGCCGTTTATTCCCACATCATCCGGCGCGAGGCGGTGCCAGAGATCGGCGGGGGCTTCGACAACTTCTTCTGCGCCGAGCTCGATCGCCGCTACATGGTGAGCCAGGCGCATAAGCGCATGTTCGTGAACGACCTCTATGTGACAATCCTTCGCCGGGGATTTCAAGGCAAGGTCGGCATGGCGGACAAGGCGACGAGCTTCTTCCGCAAAGGGCTCGGCGTCGACGAGAAGGAGATCGAGCGGGAGGCCACGCGAGAACTCCGCGACGTCGTGGGCAATTTCTGCAAGGAGATGGCGAGCTACGGGGCGCAGATCCTCGGATGCCGGATGCGCCACGGAACTGTGTGCACAGAGATCGGCGAGTTTCTGGCGCAACTCTTAAACGGCGGGGCGCCGCTTCACATGGCGCTGCCGCGCATGGCGCTCGACGCCTATCTGCCGACGAAGCGCATCACCTTCGGCAAGAAGGCCCTCGAATTCAGGGGAGGGTCGAACCGCGACACGAGATTCGCCGCGATGCTCTCCATTCGCGAGTATCCGGCCTACACGGGAGCCGGCATGCTGGATGGGCTGCTGCGCGTCCCGCATGAAATGATCGTCTCACAGTCCTTTGCGCTCGAAGACCGTGCGCCGGTAATGTCGCATGTGGCCAAGGTCGAGCGCCAGATCGCCGCCTCCGACGAAGCCGGGACGGAGGTCGAGACCGCGATCAACACGGCGCGCAACGAGCTCGTCACCGGCCAAACCGTCCTCGGCTACCACCATCTGACGGTCTGTGCGCTGGGCCGCTCCATTCGCGAGATGGAGAAATGCGTTCAGGCGGCGACGCAGGAGCTGCAGAATTTCGGGACGATCGTCGTCCGCGAGGACATGAACGCGGAGCCCGCCTTCTGGGCTCAAATGCCCGGAAATTTCGCCTATATCGCCCGGCGCTCGCTGATCTCCTCGCGCAATTTCGTGGGCTTCGCCTCGCTGCACAATTTCGCCGTCGGTAAGGCGGAGGGCAACCGCTGGGGGCCGGCGATCTCCATCCTGGAGACGACGAGTCAGACTCCTTATTACTTCAACTTCCATCGGCGTCAGGTCGGCAATTTCACGGTGACCGGCCCGACGGGCTCGGGCAAGACCGTAGGCCTCGGCTTCCTGCTCTGCCAGGCCATGCGGGTCAGCCCACGCCCGCGAGTTGCCTTCTTCGACAAAGACCGCGGCGCCGATCCGCTCATCCGAGCCATGGGCGGCAGCTACGAGGTGCTCGTTCCCGGAGTTCCAACGGGCTTCAATCCGTTGCAGCTCGCAGGCTCTCCCGAAGACCGCAAGTTTCTCGAAGACCTCCTGAAATTCATGGTGCGTCCGCGGGACCGCTCGGACCTCAGCGCGCATCAACTCAAAATCATCGAGGGCGCGGTCGACCAAATTTTTGCCGTCCCCGCCAGGGATCGACGCTTTGCGGAGGTAGCCCATCTGCTGCGGGGTAGCGAGAAGCTCGGCCAAGAGGACCTGGCGTCGAGATTCGACGTTTGGACAAAGGCGCGCGGATGGCTCTTCAACAACGAGCGCGACTCCTGGTCGGCGTCGAATGGCGTCTTCGGCTTCGACATGACCAAGGTCCTCGACGACGACGATATCCGCACGGCGGCGCTCGGCTACATCTTCCACCGGATCGAGGGGATGATGGACGGCAATCCGACGATGCTGTTCATCGACGAAGGTTGGAAGATTCTCACCGACGACAAGTTCGCTGGGTTTCTCAACGACAAGCTTAAAACCATTCGCAAGCTCAACGGCGTCGTCGGCTTCGGCACGCAGTCGGCGAAGGACATTGTCGCGTCGTCCATGGGCCACACGCTGCTCGAGCAGACGCCGACTAACATCTTCTTCCCCAATCCCAAAGCCGATTTCGAGAGCCATGTGACGGGCTTTAAACTTTCCGAGCGCGAGTTCGAATGGGTGATCGACACGCATCCAGACTCGCGCCAGTTCCTTATCAAGCACGATCAGGACTCGGTCATCGCGCGGCTCGATCTGACGAACATGCTCGACATCGTCAAAGTGCTCTCCGGGAACATCGACACGGTCCAGGAGTGCGAGGAGCTGCGCGCGCGCGTCGGGGACGATCCGAGCGTCTGGGTTCCGATCTTCTGCAATTGGCGGCGGGAAAAGCGGGAGGTTTCTCATGCGGCATAGGCTCTTCCCGTTCGCGGTTTCCTTTCTCGCCGGAGTTGTACCAGCGCTTGCCCAAACGCCCGTCATCGATGTCGCGCGCGAGGCGACCGAGAAAAGCATCGCCGATTGCATGACAAAAGCGCGGGTCTACAAAGACGGGACTTTGCAGCCCTCGAAAGGGATCACGGGAAGCCTACAGACCTCGGGGCAGGGCCAATTGCCCTCCGCAGGCGGCGCGCTCCTCTCCGCAAATAATGTGACCGCGCCCTCGACCGGCGTCGTCTCCAACATGGACCTTAGCGCTGTTCAAACCACCGTGGCCGGAAGTGGAACAAGCGTTACGGCGCTGAACCTGAACACGGTGGCGCAGACGGTCGCCGCCTTGGGCGCGGTCGCCAACGGCATTCAGGGGAATAGAAACAATACGCAGATCGCCAGCGCGATCATCGGCGCGCTGGCGCTCTCCCAGTCCGCCTGGAACCAAAACAGCAGCGCCCGCAGCAACAACGGGGGGATGTGGAACCAGGCGATCATGGTGACGAGCCTGACGGCGCAGCTCTTCAATCAGCGGGGCTTGAACCTGATCGCCGGCGCGAGCCGGGCGGCGAATGCTCTGACCTTCGACGCGAGCAAAGCAACTCTCATCGGGCTCCCCGACTAACACAGCGCGATTGTCGTCCCGTTGTCGACGGGACCCCGAGGCGAGGCAAGAGGAGAATAGGTTCAATGATCAGAAAACCACTGCTTTCATTGTCGCTTACGGGCTGGCTGACCCTTGGCCTTGCGGCATCGGCGCAAATGCCGGTGATCGACGCGGCGACGCTGACCCAGGCCTCGCAAACCGCGCAGAACACCGCACAGATCATGAACAGCAACCAGCAGATCCTGAACACGGTCAATCAGACCCTCGCGGCGGTCACCGGCAACCGCTCCACGGGCGGGCTCTCGTCGATCGGTCTCGACGGCTTCTCGCTGTCGAGCGCGCCGAATTTGAGCTCGCTGCTCGGCGGCGGCTCCCTCTCCATGGGTGGACTGGGATCCTATGGGTCGCTCGCATCCTCGATCATCAACGGCCTCAATCTCGTCAAGACGCTCACCGGAGCAAGCTCGGCGAGCGCCACGACAGATCTGGCTTACACGGGAGCGGTGAACACCTCCGCCGCCATCACCGCTGCGGTGGCGGGCGCTCAGGCCGCGTCAACCAAGAGATCCTCGGGGTTCGGCGGCGCGGCGGGACAGATTGGCTCCGCGCCCGACATCAAAGGCTCGATCGATCAGAATTCGCAAATCCAGACGCAGACGGGTCAGACGATCAACGAGCTGATCGGCACGGTCAATCTGACGAACGCCTCCCTCAACGCCCAGCAACAGCAGGATCTCGCCGCTCAATCGAAGCTTTCCAACATGTGGACCTTCGACGCGACGAAGGCGACGCTCGTTGGACAGTAGGGGAGGGGCCTGATGAGAAAAAGAATTCGACGCGCTTTCGTCGTCGCCATCAGCATGGCGCTGACTGCCCTCTCGGCTTGCGCGCATAAGGACCTGATGGCGCCCTGCACGCGCGACGGCTCCTCGTGGTCCCTTGGGCGAGCCTATGCCGCGGCGAGCGATTGCGGGCCGCTTCTTCCCGTTAATCGCTAAACAGGAGGGCCTGTCAGCTGTGGACATCATCTCGGCGCTATTCCAGAAGGTGGACACTGTCGCAGCATCCGCGGTGCAACAGATTTATCAGTCCATCTCGTCGAGCCTCGCGCCGGTGTTCACCGCAGCTTTGACGGTCTATGTGGCCTATTGGGGATATGAAATGATCTACGGACGCGCCCCGCTGACCGCGGGCGCGTTTATGTGGCGAATTTTCCGCATCGGCGTCATCTACACCTTGGCTTTTAACTGGGGCGATTTCTCCTCGATCGTCGTCAATGTCTTCACTAAAGGCGCCGACGGCGTGGCGACGGCCGTTTGCACCGCCGTCGGCGGCGCGAGTTGCGGAACGCCGGAGACCTCGGTTTCCTCCACGCTTTCGACTCTCGTCACCAATGCTCTGACGGCGGGCAAGACGGTCGCGGCGTCGGGCGGCTGGGGCGCCGCGATCGGCCTGTCGCTGCTCGCAATCGTGTTGCTCGTCGCCGCCGTCGTCTTCATCACGATCGCTGTGAGCCTCGTGCTCGTGGGCAAGATCGCTCTCTTCGTCCTGCTGGGGCTCGGGCCGCTGTTCATCGCCATGGCCCTCTTCAACTTCAGCTCGGTCCTCTTCACGGGGTGGCTGCGCACCTGCGCCCAATACGCGATCGTCCCCGTCGTCGTTTACGGCATCCTCGGATTTCTGCTGACGCTCATGAACGCTACGATCACCAATCTAGGGTCGATCACGGACGTATCGTCGGGAATGACAGTGATCGCGCCATTCCTGATCCTTTGCGGCGTCGGTAGCGCCCTATTGCCGCTTTCCCTCCAAATCGCGGCCTCGATCGCCGGGGGCTATGCGCTGCGCGACATCATCGACGTCCCCGGCCGGGCGCAAGGAGCTTGGCGGGCTTGGCGAGACGGGCGACTCGACGGCGGCTACCGCCAAGCCGCGCTGCCGCCGCCGACGGGCGGCGGTTACACGATCGGGCCGGGCGGCGCCACGGTGCAGCGCGGCGCAAGCTACGACCCGCGCGCGGAGCAGGTGGCCGCCGCTCTCCTTGAGAGCCGCGCGGCTCAACTTCGCAGCGAACAGGGATAGGGGCGTCCAGCATGTCCGATGATGTGGAGACCGGCGGGCGATCGCCGCTCGTGAGCGACAGCTATTACCACGATGGCGCGCGCTGGGAGCGCGACATCTACCGCCGGCTCGAGCTCTCCAGGAACGCCTGGCGCGTAGTCGCGAGCCTGATGGGCCTTGCGCTTGTGGCGGTTCTCGTCGCCCTCTTCATGCTCATTCCCCTAAAGTCCATCGAGGTCGTGACGCTCCTGGTGGACAAGGCCACGGGCTATGTCGAGGTCGCCCGGCCGCTCGAGAGTGGCGGACCGATATCCGAGCGGGAAGCCGTGACTCAGGCGAACATCGTTCGCTTCATCCGCGCTCGCGAGACCTACGATCCGCCGGCGCTCCGGGACAATTTCGAGCTGGCGTCGCTGCTTTCGGCCGGCGACGCGAGCAAGGAGCTTAGCGACCAGTTTTCTGCGACGAATCCGAACAATCCGATGAAGCTCTGGGGAGCGACGGGACGGATCAAGGTCTACGTCAAGAGCGTGAACTTCCTGACGCACGGCTGGATGGACAACCCCAAGGCGCCGGCGACCGCGGCCGTTCGCTTCATGACGACACGCACCAATGAGCGAGAGCAGATCATCGAACATTGGGCGGCGAATGTCAGGTTCCGCTACACCCAGGAGCCGATGCGCAACGAGTGGCGCTTCGACAATCCGCTGGGCTTCCAGGTCATCGAATATCGCAAGGACCAGGAGACCGTGGCTCCTCTCGCCGGAGGCGCTTCGCAATGAACAAGGTTTTGATTACGAGCCTCCTGCTCGCCGCCATTTTCTCATCGGCCGCCGTCGCCGAACGCTCGCCCTTGCCGGTCCTGGCGGATTCGCGCCTGCGCACGGTTCCCTTCGAGAAGGACAATGTGGTCACGATTTGGGGAACGCGGGGCGTCTCGACCATCATCGTTCTGGGCGACGACGAGAAGATCGCCACCGTCGCGCTCGGGGACACCGTCGGCTGGCAGGCGGTCCCCGACCAGTCGAAGCAATTTCTGTTCATCAAGCCCCTGGAGCCGGACGCGGTCACCAACATGACCGTCGTGACCACGAGGAAACGAATTTATTCCTTCATCTTGCGCACGAGCGGCGGCCATGATCGTCGGGTCGTGTTCAAGGTGCGCTTCACCTATCCGGACGAGGAAGCCGACGCGCGACTCTTGGAAAAGGCGCGAGAACTCGCGGCCTTTCCCAACAAGCGGAACGCGGAGCGTTCAAGCATCCGAAACTTCGATTACAGCTACAAAGGCTCGGCAACCGTCAAGCCAGAATATGTTTTCGACGATGGGAGGAAAACCTACTTCCGGTTTTCAGGCGACGTCCCAGGGATTTTCTTCGTCAACCCGGATCGGTCGGAGACGCTCATCAACTCTCGGCGCGAAGGCGAGATGATCGTCGTCGACCGCACAGCGGGTCAGTGGACCATGCGCAACGGACCCCTGACGGCCTGCGTCTTCAACATGCGGGCCGAAGCGGAGCCGCCACTGACGACGCGAGAGACGGACGTCCAACCCGAGATCCAGGCGGTGCATGCGCCGGATGGCGACTTCTTGACGAACCTACTTCCGGGCGGTTGGGCGCCGAGCCTCATCTTCCCGCAACAATAGGGGCGCGTGATCATGGCTGCTGATTTCGAGGAAGAAGGCCGGCTCGCGCATGAGACGGTTACGCGCCAGTCATCAAACCCCAATGTGATGCTGGGCGGCGTCGCCGTTCTCGCTGCGGCGATCGTCATCGGCCTCATGTGGTACGCGTCGATTCGGAAGCAAACGAAGCCGCAGAACGCCGGCGAGGAATCTTTTGCGACCGCCCGGCTGCAGCCCGGTGCGACTTTCGACCGGCCTCCCCCAAAGGTCGAAGACAATAGGTTCGTGATCCCGGCGCCGCCGGCTCCTCCGCCTGCCGTCGTGGTCAGCCCTACGCCCGCCATGGAACCGAAGTTGGATGACGGCGAAGCGCAGCGCCTGGCGGAGCTCGAGCGGCTGCGCAAGGAAACTGAGGCGAAATTGGAAGCTCGCCTCCGTTCGCCCATGCTCGCGATCAATGAAAAGGAAGGAACGGCGTCGGTCGATCCTTCCGCGAGGGTCGGAGTCGAGAAGGACGATGAAGATTCCAATCGGCGCTTTCTTCGTAACGCCGAAAGCGACGTGACCCGAGCTCGGGCCGTCAAACACAATCGCATCGATGCGCTCGTCCCCCAGGGCTTCATGATCCGCGGCGTCCTGGAGACAGGCATTCAGTCGGACCTTCCGGGCAATGTGCGCGCCTCGGTCAGCGAAGACGTCTATTCCTTCGACGGGCGGCGAGTCCTCATCCCTAAGGGAACGATGCTCACGGGCGAATATCGCTCCGGCGTCGTCCGAGGACAGTCGCGGGTCTTGATCATCTGGACGCGCATGTTGCGGGCGGATGGCGTGTCGCTGATGCTTGGATCCTACGGGACCGACAATCTCGGTCGCTCGGGTCTCGAAGGCGAGGTGGACAAGCATTTTCTCGACAGGTTCGGGAATGCGGCCTTGCTGACGCTCACCGGCGGCGGCGCGCAATTCGTCGCGTCGCTCGGACAAAATCAAAATCAGCCGGGAAACCAGCAGTACGCTTTCGATCCGGTGACCGGTCAGCTCATTCCCATAGCCGGGACCCAGAACTCGACACTCCTCAGCGCACGGCAAATCGGCGCCCAGGCC
This sequence comes from Methylocystis bryophila, assembly GCF_027925445.1. Classification (NCBI taxonomy): domain Bacteria; kingdom Pseudomonadati; phylum Pseudomonadota; class Alphaproteobacteria; order Hyphomicrobiales; family Methylocystaceae; genus Methylocystis; species Methylocystis bryophila. Next base: position 154,986 of record NZ_AP027150.1, on the reverse strand, counting down.
GCTAGCCAAGCCATCTCGCGTATGGCGGAAGAGGCGTTGAAAGACGAGATCCACATTCCGCCGACGATCTATGTCGATCAGGGCACGCGAATTCTCGTTTTCGTGAAGCGCGATCTCGATTTCTCCGACCTCTATCCCGACCCTGTGAAAGAGGCGTTGTATGAACTCAAGCACCCCAATAGACGTCCGCGGCGCGACGAAGATCCCGCTTTGGGAGACCCTGCCGGTGTTCTTCCGGAACGCGGCGGAGCCCATTCGGGCTTGGTTACAAAACCCTGACGTCATCGAGATCTGCGTCAACAGGCCGGGAGAGGTTTGGGTCGAGGCGCTTGGCAAGCCCGCCATGGAGCGCTTCGAGATTCCCGAACTGACCGAGACGGCCATTCGGCGACTGGCCGAACATGTGGCCTCGATCACCCAACAGTCGGTGAACTCCTCGACGCCGCTCCTTTCGGCGGCGATGCCGCATGGCGAAAGGTTTCAGGGGGTGCTCGCGCCGGCGGCGCCTTCGGGCGGGGCGTTCTCGATCCGCAAGCAGGTTATCGCCAATCTCGACCTGGACGACTACGCGCAAATGGGCGCCTTCGAGACCGTGAAGGTGCGGGGACCGCTCAAGGCGGACTTCAACCACTATCCGGAGATCGAGACCGAGCTTGCCGAGTTGCTAAAGGAAGCGAACCCGGTCGGCGTGCAAAAGGCGCTTCGCTTCGCCGTCAAGAACTACGTGACGATGATTATTTCCGGCGGCACGTCGTCGGGCAAGACGACCTTTCTGAATGCGCTGCTCAAGGAGGTCCCCGACACCGAACGCGTGATCTCGATCGAAGACACGCGCGAGCTGCAGCCGCCCCAGCTGAACTGGTTGTCGCTGCTCGCCTCCAAAGGCGGGCAGGGCCTGGCGCAGGTGACAGTCCAGGAGTTGCTGGAGTCGAGCCTGCGGTTGCGGCCCGATCGGCTGTTCCTCGGCGAAATCCGCGGCGCCGAGGCGGCGACCTTCCTCCAGGCCGTCAATACTGGCCATCCCGGCTCTCTGACGACGCTTCATGCCGACAGCTGCTACGGCGCGTTTGAGCGCCTCGCGCTGATGACGCTGCAATCCGATCTGAAGCTCAGCAAGGCGGAGATCATGGAATACGTCCGCTCGGTGGTGCCGATGGTGGTGCAATTGCGGCGGCGGCCGACGCGCGGCGTCGCGGAGATATATTTCCGCGGCTTTGGCGAGAGGGCCTGAGAGTGTCGATGCGCTGGCTGCTCTATCTCCTCGGCGCGCTCTGCGCCTTGGCGGCCGCCTTCCTTATCTGGGAAGCCTCCTATGCGCTGGCGGTCGCCGGGCGCACGCACAGCTGGCTGCTCTGGACGCGCTTCTCGCGGGGCTTTGAGCTGCTGCTGCCCCTGCGCGCCGCTCAAAGCGAGTGGGGTGATCCGGTCGTCCACAATCTGGTCGCGCGGGCGACGCTCCTTGCCACGATCGCTATCGTCGTCGTCGCCGTCGTCACCATGCAGATGGTGGAAAGCCTTCGCGCGATCAGGCCTCCCCCAGGGGGCGCGCGGCTTGCGACGCTGAACGATCTGCGAAAGGCGGATTTGCTGAATGGTGAGCCCGGCTACTCGATTTTCCTCGGACGCTTCAACGGCAAGGACGTCCGCTACAGCGGCGCAAGCCACATTTACGTGAACGGCCCGACGCGCGCCGGCAAGGGTGTCGGCTTCGTGCTACCGAACGCTCTCGAATGGCGCGGCTCCTTGATCGGCTTGGACATAAAGCGCGAGATGTGGGCCGAGGTTGGCGCCGCGCGGGCGGCCATGGGCCAGCGGGTGTTTTTGTTCTCCCCCGGTTCCGCCGAGTCGCATTGTTGGAATCCCCTCGATCTCGTCGCGCCTTGGCCCGAACGAGCAACCGACGTCGCGAACATTGCCCGGAGCCTCATTCCGACGCCGGCGACCGGAGATTCTTATTGGGCGGAAACCGCCAGAGGCCTCTTCGCCGGCCTCCTGGGCTATGTAATCGACAGCGACACGATGCGCGGGCAGCGGACGATAAAGTCCGCGCTCAAGATGATGAGCCGCGGTCGGAGCCTCGCGGCCGTCATGGCCGATATTCTTCTCGCCGAGCCGGATCTGAACGAGTTCGTCGCAGACAAATTTCGGCAGCACATTGGCCGCGAGGAAAAGCAGCGCTTGTCCTTCGAGGCGCACATCGTCACGGCGCTCGATGGATGGAACAACAAGCTCGTCGATGACGCTACAAGCCGCAGCGACTTCAACATCGCGGACTTGAGGCGAAGGCCACTCACGATTCTGATCGGAACTCCGATTGGGAATTTCGGCTCGGTCGAAGCGGTCGTGCGCCTGCTCGTGCAGCAAGTCCATGACGTGTTGCTGAGGAACCTTCCAGGCCTCGACGAGCCGCACAGGCTTCTCCTGATGCTTGACGAATTTTACCAATTCGGACGCATGCCCGAAATTGTCGATCGAGCGCCACTCGTCGCGGGCTATGGATTCCAAATTGCGGTGATCGCACAGGGCCTGACTCAATTGGACGTGCGCTACGGCAAGCCGACGCGCGACATGCTCGTCGGCAATATGGACGTGAAGCTCCTGATCGGCGTCGGCGACGAGACGACCGCGAAATATTGCTCCGACGAAATTGGAAAGCACTACATTCGCCGCGAAGGATGGGGGACTTCAGTCGGAGGCGGGAGCTTGATCGGCGGGGCGCCTCGTGCGAGCCGCACGACCCAAGGGCGCTGGGAGCTCGAGCCCCTCATCGCCCCGGAAGCGCTTCGGCGGTTGGACAGCAAAAAGTCAGTTCTGCTGGTTCGCGGTCAGTACCCAGTTGTCTTGGACAAGGTCAACTTCTTCACGGATGGCGGATACAAGCGGAAAGCCGCGGCGTCGGCGCCTTTCAGGGCTCAACTAAGCGTGCCGGAAGTTGGAGCGGAGCGGCCATCTCGGGACTGGTCGACTGATCCGAGCGGGACAATTGCGGTGCCTGCGCTTGGAGCGAAACATGACGCGGCGTTGGCGCGCGTGATGGTCGCTGCTGAGGAAATCTTCGTTGACGACGAGCCCTTCCGCGCAGCTTTCGTCGCGGCAATGAACGAAGCGAGCAACGGGTCGATCGCTGCGCTCTGCAAAGAGCTTCGAACCGAACCTCAGTCGATCGGGATCTTGAAGAAGCCGTGCGGCTTCTCGATCCGACGCGCCACCCGGCCGGACGTTCTGACGAAATCGCTGCGCGCCGAAATTATCGCCGCCCGAAATCTTCTCAATGCGGACAGAGCCGAAAGGGCGGGTGTTTCGACTCACGGACTTGGCTCTGCCGATTTAGGGCCCGCAGTGCCTGTGCTTCCTCCCGCTGATATTACGCCACTGCCCCCGCCCGTCACCGTGGAGAGCGCCGGTTGCGGCGAAGTGGAGAAGGCGCCCGAATCTGCGGATATGGTCGCGCTCGTCGCAGGCGTGAGCGCCGAAGCTGCGGAATGGGTAGAGGATTTGAAGGCGGCGGTCGCGTCGACTTTCGCGGGACAGAAGCGGGCAGAGTTCGAATCCGACGCGGCGCGGTTCGAAGCCGCGTCGGCGCTTTTCCAAGACACGCCGGATGATCTAGGTGAACTCCTAAACGTATAATGCGACGGGTGACGATCACACGATTGCACCGCGAAGCGCGAGCAACCGACCTGGCTTCGCGTCTCGCGCTTCAGGCAATGGCTAACGAGATCGGAGGTTGTCAGCTTGGGAAGCCGAAGGGCACAGATGCGCCAGGAGCAAAAGTTAACTGGCTGCCTGAGAGTGGACGCTCAACTGTTGCTTGACATAATCCTGTTAAATCTCAGCTCCTACTGGCACGAAGGCGTCGGCAGGGGCAATGTGAGCGCTGGCGTATAAGACCGATCTCGCCCGCCATCGAAATCGAACTCGTACAGGCGGACAGGGCCGAGGACCGTCTGGCGCTGGCCGAGAAAGAAGGTGAAAGCGTTGGGCGCGGCGATGAACAGGTGCATGAGGCCCGCACCATCGGCCCTTGCTGCGCGAACCGCGCTGGTCGCAGCATCAGCGAGATCGAATGCGTGTCGGCCGCAAGCGACCGACTGGGCAGCGGAGCCAGTGCTCGGATTTAGAATTAGCAATCGACCCACATTAGGAAGCTTGGCGTCGCAATACCGACGAACGTCCGCGGAAACATCATGCGTTAGGCCGAGCGCGACAGCGAGGTCGGGCTGGTCTGGACGAAGCTTTATGGTTTCAGCGATCAACGTCGGCCAGCTTGGATTGGAGATCATATCATCCGGGGCCCAAATGCGTCGGCCCGTGCTCCGCTGCTCTAGTTCGACCTGGCGACCGGACTTGATGTTGAGGATGGAACCTGCGGCAAATGCAAGTGTGACGTGAGCGTCGAGTGCGAGTCTCAACCGAGGGTGATCCTTGGCGGCCTTTTGGAGAAATGTGCGGAGCGCGGGGTAGAGCTTCGCTTCCCAATCTTCCTCGCTACGAATGTAACGCTCATCGAATGCTGGAATTAGGTCGAGGACCGCATGGCAGCGCTCCTCTAGCCGGTCGAATGCGTGCTCGAAGGACTTCACGCCAAAGACTCGCGGCCCGCCTTCGGCCGACCCGAGCAAACCCTCACGCGTGCAAATTGATCTAAAGCCAGAGCGATCGAACTCGAGCCGGCCTTGCGCCATCCATTGAAAGACGAGATCATCATACGAAAAGGCACTCTGGTTCGCCGGTATCCGACGCAGCCCTACCAAGCCGAATAGGATGTCGAGGTGATCACGCAGCCCATCGAGAGTATCAGCCGCTTCACCGAAGGCGAGCGTCCGAGCGAGGCGCCGAAGCTCCGTTTCGTCGATGCCAAGGTGCTCCCGCCAGGCCTTTCGCACCGCTCCAGCCTTGCTGTTGTCCGTCGTCGAGCCGTAGAGCCGCTCGAGCCGTATGGCGCCGGAGCGGCTGCCGACCATCTCGCGCAACGGATCCTTGCGATCTAACCGCCAATTAGTCACCAGTTTGAACCGAACACCGCCCCCCTCAGGGGCATAGGTGAGCTGGGCTTCACGTGCCCGCTGCAGGAGAGAGCGCGCATTGGCGTTGATAAATTCCGGATCGACGAGATGCGCGTACCCATAGCTGTCTGGCGTCACATGCCATTTGCATTGCATATGCTCGCGCCGCAGCGGGTCGCCATATTGGTCGAGCGCGCCGCGTGCCGGGTCGTACTCGACCCAGATATCATCAAAACCCTTTGGCCCGGTCTCGAAGCCGATTCGTATGATAGGGCTTTCCGGATCGAGCAGGCGAGCAGCGTGCCACCAGAAGAGGCGTGCTTGAAAGGTATCGCCGTCGCGCCGGACGGTCACTGCCTGAGTCATGACCGCATTCTCATGTCGTCGCGTCGCCGTCCCGGAATGGAGGCGTCGGGGTGATGTTGCGCGCGAGTTCGACGGCTCGCGCGCCATCCACCGGCCTCGACGGATAAGCGTCCAGGACGATCGCCGGTAGCAGTCGTTGGGTCAAATCCGAGAAGGTGAATCCGTAGCCCCTAGCGCCCCGCTGTGGCCCGGTGGCTGTGACCAAGGCGTCGATATGATGACGACCGAGGCCAATGGACTCCAAGCGGCTCGACAACACGAATCGGCGCTGTTCCTCGTTAGGGCGAGCGAAGCTCAGCACATCGGCCGCACGCCTCCGGACCGCCGGGTCGAGTGCGCTCAGACGGTTCGTGCACATGAGCACGGCAGCGGGAAGCTTGGCGTTGGCAACGCGGTCGACGCCACGGATGAATGCGTTCACGCCGGCTCTGTCCTCGTGGTGCATCTGAGCCGCCTCGCGTGATTGGGCTAGGGCGTCAGCCTCATCGACGAGAAGGATCACTGCTCCACGGGCCTTGCCGGAGGCGGACTTCAGCCGGGTCGCCTCGGCCACCGTGTAGTCGAAGGCGGCGGAGAGGAGCTGTGTCATTTCGCCGACACGCCCCTGACCACGCGTCGAAAGGCTCAGTGGCAGCAGGGTAATGTCGATCTTTTCCTGCCGCGCGACCGCATCACCGATTGTTTCGGCGAGTTCCGTTTTGCCGGAGCCGACATCGCCGGCAAGCACCACTAACGGAGGACGTTGGAGCATGGTCTCGAGGAGTGCCTGTGCGCCAGGATGGTGCCGCTGAGCCCAATCGGTCAGCCCTCCCGGGTTGACCAGTAGACCGAGAATCTTGGCGAGACGGCTTTTCTGATCGTCGAGTCCAACGAGACGGGAGAGCCGCGATTGGGGCTCGACGTCTGGATAGGTGATGCGGCGCTCGAAGAGCTCATCCAAGGTGGGCTTGTTGTTCATCAGAAGCTCCGGACGCTGGCACGGTCGAGGGCTCGACCTCCGGATGAATAGGTGCGGTCATTGGCGAGATAGCCAGCGATCCCAGGTTCCGGCGCTCCGCTACGTACGAACGGAAGGCTTCGCTCGAAGGCGGCGCGTTCTGCCTCAGCCAGTTGAAACCAAGAGGAGGTGTAGGTCATATAGCTGTAGAAGGTTGCGCCGCTGATGTCCGCTCTGGGACGGACGCGACCAGGATCGTCATCATTGGCGGATGCGCCGGCGAGATCACGAGCAGTGTAGCGCAACGTCGGCTCGATCCAGTTGCCGTCCCTCTTGAAGCCGTAGGTGACGGACTCGAGGTAGCCGGCCTTAAGCATTTCGGTCGCCTCGGCTTCGAACTCTGCGATCTTTGCGTCGGACGGGCTGCCATAGAAGCGCTGCATGCGCTTCAAGTCGGTCGCGACCTTGGCAGCCATATGCCGGGCGTGGGTAACCGTAAAGGTCGAACTTTCCGTGTAGCTAAAGCTGTAGGACATGGGTCGACCTCACGCCTGGAAGGAGGAGCCAAAGACCTTCTGCCAATAGGCGACGGTCAATTGCTTGGTGGGAGCTGCAAGCGCCGCGTCGATTGCGTCACCACCATCGAGTGCGGCGTCAACGATCGCGTCCGCGTTGGCCGCAGTGTAGAGCTTGGCGACGTTATTGCTGGCGTTCACCGGATCGATGATCTGCACCGCCTCGGAGAAGGCGCCCACCGACGAGGCTGGATAATAGTCGGCGAACACGATCCGCTCACGGAAGTCAGTGCGGGCGATATACGTGAAGAATTGCTGAAGCGTCTCCGGGTAGTCGGAGAAATCCAAGCCGTCGTCGCACAGCTTGGCGAGGACCATCTCGATCATGAAGGATTTGAAGCGGAAGCCGTCGCGCTCCTGCTTCATGCGCCTAGCCCAGAACTTCGCAAGCCGAACCACCTGCGCGAAGTGCTTTTCCTGGGTGCGCTTGCGCTTAGCCGCAAAATCCAGATGGAGAGCAATGCTCGTCTTCAGGAATGAGCCGTCGTCCTGGCTGACGAGGTTCCCGTACCACTCTGGGTCGCCGTCATAGAGAATAGGGACCACGTCCACGTCGAGGCCCGTCCCGCGGAAGGAGACCGTGACGGAATAGGTCTGCGGCTGTACCTGGTCAGGGCTGAAGTTTGGAAACGCCTTGCGAAGCCGCTCGGCCAGATAGTCCAGTAGGGCCCGCACATCCTCAGGCGCGTCGGCGCCGCTGACATAGCATGCGACATCGATGTCGTTGAGGGAGCGGAGCGCCGTGCCCTTCGCGAGACTGCCCGAGAGCAACATCTTCTTCAACGTGAAGTCCGGATGTTCCCTCAAATAGCCCTCCAGCTTCTCGCGAAGGCGCCGGGCCTGCGCCCGATACTCATCCGCCTTGTCCTTCGGCAGGTTCACTTTTTCCTGCGCGAAGGCGGCAATTTCGGAATGCCCGACGTGCTGCCGACCCATTGACCAATCTCCTGCCGTCGGCGACCGGATGGACGGCGACTCTGCTGGCTGCACATATAATAGCTATTTTTTAGCTATTCAAGGGCTATAATTTAGCTGTTAGATGTTGACAGAATCCTGTGGATTCTCTATATGCTGTGCTCAACGACGGAGGATGAGATGACGGCGAAGCGAACAATGACGCTGAACCTCACCGACGCCGAGATGCGGGTTCTGGACGAGCTATCGATTCGGAAGGACCTCACAAAGACCGCCGTGCTCCGGCAGGCCCTCCGCCTCTATCAGACAATCGATGCTCGGGTCGAAAAGGGAGAGAAACTCCTGTTCGAGAACGAGGCGACGAAGGAGAAGGCGGAGCTGATGCTTCTATGACGGTCGATGTCTCCCCGATCTATCTTCTCGACGCCGCGACCGGGGAGAGTGTCGAAGCCGAGCTGCGTGACGCGATCGAGCAGGCGCAGCTCGACGATTGGCAGACGAGGTGGCAGCCAGCTCTGCTCGCAGTGCTGCAGAACCTCGCCCGCAAGGGCGTGCCTATGTCACAGTGGCCTCAAAGCTGGCACTGGAATTGGGCGGAGAAAACGGCCCGGGTGCGCGGACTGTTGGCTTTTCGGGGGTTCTGCGTCGTCGCTCAAGGGGAGACGCAAGGCTTGGCGCAGGTCGACCTGACGAAATCTAGCCGGGAACCGGGTCAGGTTGGCAAACCGCTGGTCTACCTTGACTATCTTGAAGTTGCGCCGTGGAACCGGCCCGAGCTTGGGGCTGCGCCGCGGCTGCGCGGCGTCGGTTCGGCACTGATCACTGCCGCCGTGGCATTGAGTGTCGAAGAGGGATTCAAGGGTCGGTTGGGGCTGCATTCGCTACCCCAGGCTGATGATTTCTACCGCAAGATCCCGATGACCGACCTTGGACAGGACTCGACATATCAGAGCCTGAGATACTTCGAGATGACAGTCGAGCAGGCTCGTGCGTTCCTCGAAGAGGAGTGAGAACCATGAAACTTGAACGCAGCAAAGATTGGTGGATGGCTCGAGCTCGCCGTGAAGGCGACGCCGTCATCGGCGCCGGCCTGCTCGCGTTCGACCCGGCACCGGATGAGCGCCCATCAGGCGCGCAGATCGCGGCGGTCGAAGAAACCCGCATCGCCTTCGGCAAGTTCGTGAACTTGATGCGCCGCCGTCGCGGCTTTTCGATGGAGCAACTGGCTCAAGCGGCCGATCTTGATGCAAGCGAGTTGCTCGTGATCGAGGACGACGTCCACTACGTTCCAGAGCCACGGACGGTGTTTAAGTTGGCGGAGACCTTCGAGGTGCCGCAGCGGAGATTGATGCAGCTTGCCGGATTGGCAACGGCGAACGATTTGGGCTTTCGACAGGAAGCCATACGATTCGCCGCACGTTCAGAGTCCGTGCAAAAACTCACGCCGGAAGAAAGCTCGGCTCTCGAGGCGTTCATTGCCGTCCTGAGCGAGCAGGAACCAAAACGAGTGAAGTGAGAAACGTCAGTCTCGGCCATCGCACGATCGCTGATATCGACGGACAGGTTGCCAAAATCCTGCGGGGTTTGGGCAACCCTGCCGATCGACCTGCGTGTCATTCGCGATTTACTCAAGCTTGACCGAGGCTATTACAGCACGACCGATGATAACCTTCTGCGCGAGACCTTCTCGCGCATGAAGGTCGCCGGCCTCCAGGTTCTTCTGCGTCCGACTCTTCTTGGCGACGCCGTGCGCAATCTCAGCCTCAAGGCGCTCTATCTCCCCGATCAGAAACGGATCCTTCTCGACAAGGATCTGCCGCCCCTCAAACATCGCTGGAACGAAGCGCATGAAATCGGTCACGACATCATCCCATGGCACGCCGGGATGATTCTGGGAGACACCGAGCAGACCCTTACACCGGCCTGCCATCAGATCATGGAGGCCGAAGCGAACTTTGCTGCGGGCCAACTGCTTTTCCTCGCTGATCGCTTCCTCGCAGAGGCCATCGGTTCCGCGCCGAGCCTAGCCCTGGTCAAAGGCCTGAGCAAGGGCTTCGGCAACACCATGACGTCCACTCTCTGGCGTTTCGTCGAGCAAGCGCATGGCGGCCGGCCAATTGTTGCCCTGGTCACGGGACACCCGCACCCAACGCGGCGGAAGCCCGATTTCGACGCAGCTAATCCGTGCCGCTATTGCGTGGAGTCGCCAATGTTCCGAGAGCGCTTCGGCGCTTTGAAGGAAAGGGAGCTTTTTGCAGCGATCGTCGGCTACTGCGGAGCGCAGAGCGGTGGAAGCCTCGGTCAGAGCGAGGTCGTCTTGTCGGATCGCAACGGCGATCCGCATCTGTTTAACTTCGAAACGTTCTTTAATAGGCACGAGGCGCTCACGCTCGGATGCTGGATGAAGCCCTACGCTAATCCCAAAGCTGTTGCGTCACTTAGGTGAAGTCAACCCGACACGGCTGACTGGAATACCAAAATGGCGGATGGAGCCATGATAGTCGTGCCTGAAAGCAGACCTTCCAGACTAAGGGTCATTGGGTCGCCTTCCCGAACGGCAGAGATAAAGCGAACGTGGCACTTTGCTGTGCAGACCCTTCTGCAACATCTAGGTCCTTTCCTCAGCGGAGCCGAGGATTACTCTCATCCCCGAATAGGCCCACGCAAAAGCGTGCGCACGGCTGCGGTCCAGGCAATTCTATGACGTTTGCAAGCGCGTTCCGTGGCCTCGACCGACGTAAGGCGAGTTAACAGCTACCTCGTTTCGCCTTCGGCTTCGTCTCGATCCTGACGACGCTCTTCCTGGCGAAACCGCTCAGCGTTCTCTGCGTCTATGCGTCTTTGCTCGTCGCGGCTGGCTTGATCGAGCACGCGCCGCTGCTCGAAGCGAAGGGCCTTGATGGCCTCGCTTTGGGCTTGGTCTCCCGGGATCTCCCGAGTGGAACTGTTGTCTATCGCCCGTTCCGCCTCGCGAGCCGCACGAGCCTCCTCGGGAGCACGGTAAGGCGTCCCTTTGGTTCCGGCGGCGGCGTTGCTCTCGTGAGCTTGCTTCGCGCGCGCCGCTTGGCGGGTTTCGCGCTCGGCCTCGACGTCGACCCGCTCGCGGACGCTGTTGAGCTCGATCGCCCGCTCGGCTGGCGTCGTGTTGAGGGTTGGCTGGTCGGCAGGCCGTTGACGTTCCGCCTCGGAAAGCGGGACAGATTTCACATGCGCATCCGTCTGTCTGGTTCCGGGCTGTTCCTTCCCCTCAGTCACGGTTGCTCGTTGCGCTTCGATCTCGGCGCGCAGTTCGCGAATGCGGTCTTGCAATTCCGGGTTCGTGATTTTGTAGCCGTGCTCAGCCGCAAGTCGGGCGGCCGTTTCCTTGTATTCGTCGCTTCCGCTGACGCTTAGCGTGTCCCATTTTTGAGAAGCGAGCCTCAGAGCCGCGTTGACGCTCTCTCTGTTGCTCCAGTCGCGAACGTCTAGCTGTTTGCCGCTGTCTATGAACGCGAGAGTCTGGAACGCGCCGCTTTCACGATCGTGGCGGTTGTAATGGATCTCCGTTCCTTTTTTCTCGTTGGTGAACAGGGCGCCGACGTTCCGCGGCTCAGGTTCGACGAAGCGGTCACCCTCGATCTGTCCAGGGTTTCGGTCCAGTCGTCCTTGCTCCTTCGTGGCAGCCTCGGCGCGATCAAGAATATCGCGCGAGCGACGCAGAAGGTCGTCCTTGACGGCTCCATCGGGGAGATAGTCGCCAAGACGGGCCATAGCGTCGGCCATGTTTCGTTTGGCGGCGCCCATTGTTTCTGCTGTTCGCACGGTTTTATCCTCCGAGAGTATGTTGCGTTGCTGCTCTTCGCGCGTTGTCAGCGCGGCCTCCGCGCGGCGTTGGAACGGCAAGATGGCGGTTTCTTCGATTCCGCTCACCGGCTCGCGCAGTGAGCTGAGGGCAGGCGGAACGACGAAGACTTTAGCCGGCTGCTGGCGCGACGGACGAAGCTCCGAAATCCGATCGGCCGGGACGTCCAAGTAAACGAGCCTCGAAGGTTGGCCCTTTGCGGCGTAAGACTCCGCAAGCGCGCGATCGACGGAAAAGAGCGGCGCGCGATGAGAGCCGTGGTTCACGGTCTCGGCGCGATAGAGCCGCATTGCGCCCGCCGCGAGCGGCGGAAGGACGACGGCCTGGCGCGCCGCCAACGACTTCCACTCCGAGGCCGCATCAGTAGCCCGGCGACGGCCTTCCTCGCGCGTGGGCCGATGAATTTCGCGGGTTTTGACTCGCTCGACGCGGCGCCGGACGCTCTCGGGCGCGATGCCGCGTTCGACCATCTTCGCGTCCTTGAGGTTATAGCCGGGCGCGTGAGCCTGATCGAAGCGGCGAACGGCCTCCATGGGGATATGACGTTCACGCGCTTCGTCGGCGAGCGTCTGGCGCCACCGGTTGAAATCCTGGATTCCCGGATGCAGCTTTTCGCCCGCGGCGCTAGTGAGCCTGACGGCGGCATGGACATGAATGTGTTGCCTGTTGGTGTGCATGACGAATACATACTCATGTCCCTTGAACTCATGCGCGAGCGTCGCCCGCGCGGCGTCCATGAAAGCCTCCTTGTCGGTCCCCGGCTTCGCGCTCAAGATCACATGCGCGAAATCCCGCGGGCTGCTCGATCTCATGGTGGGGCGCCAGGTCTTGGCGATCTCCAGCGCGGGGTTGAACTTTGCAGGTTTAGAGCGATTAGCGTTGCTCGGCTGCTTGGCGAAGTGACGATCGGCCGCTTCCTCCAGGCTTAGGCGAGCGTCGGTCTCGACAGGAAGCGCGCCCGCCTTGGCGAGCGCAGCGAGTTGCGTCGTCGCCCCCTCGACGCCATGCGCCCAAAGCGGCGCTGAGAGATCCACGTCGCGGCCGAAGGCGTCCTCGATCTTGTCATGGAAGCGATTGATCGATTTCTCGTTTGCGTAGATGCGCTCCTTCTTTCCATATTCGTCTCTGCGTGCGCCTGCGGCTAGAGTGACGAGATGGATCGCGGTCGCTTCGGCGCGCTCCTCAATCCTCCAGGCATAGCGATGGCCATCGAGGGCGACCGCGAGCCCCGCACGAGCTTCCTCAGGACTGAGACCGCCCTCGAAAGTTAGTGTGACGCGAAAAACGTCGTTGGAGGGCTGGCGCGCGTCGTCATCGCGCCAATGAGCAGCGAGATCGTCGACGGCGGCCTTGCCCGTGACGAGCGTTCCATCCTCACGCTCCAGCGTGAGCTGGCCCTTATCGCTCTGGTAATTGAGGAGAGCGGCGGCGCGCGCGCTTCCCGAGCCGTAGCTCGCCAGCTTCACGACGGCGGCTTGCGCGCCGGCCGCGAGGCCGGCCTTCGCAGTGATCGAGGGAGAGACGCCGGAGGGCGGAGAGGAGAGAACCGCGGAGCCGCCGGCAGAGGCTCCGCCTCCCGAACGAGCGCTTGGCGCGGGACGAGCCCCGGGTCCGCCGCCGCGGCTGCTTCCCGGCCGCCGCATGGCCCATTCGTCTTCTTTGATTTCGTCAGCGCCGCGCGAGGGAGCGCGCGGCCCGGAGTAGGGCAGGCCCGTCGCGGGGGCTCGCGCCAGTTGTGACGACGGGGCAGGGGAGGGGCGCGCCGCTTCCAGAAGCGCCCCAGAGTCCACGGCCTCGAGCAGCGCCTGTCGCTCGCGAAAATCTTTTGAGCCTCTGATGCAACGCAAGCTCTCGGACAACGGGCGAAGGTCATAGGCGGCAAGATTGATCATTTCGAGCGCCCAGCGACGGCGGCTTCAGTTCGTCGATAGGATTTGACGCAGAGCGAACGATAGAGCCGATCGAGCTCGCCGATCGCGCGGCTGACGGCCTCCAGGTGCCCCCTCATGTCTTCGCTCTGGATCACGTGGCCCGCGTTCATGTGATGAACGGCCTGGTTGAGATTGTTGCCGATGGCGCGCATTTGCCTGGTGAGCGCAACGACTTCCGCGCGGGCCTCACCGGTGAACGACGGGCCCAAAAGAGCTGCGGATCGCGCCAGGCGCCGCAAGGCTTCGCTCGGCGTCACGTCCAAGGATTGGCAAAACTCCCCGAAGAGCGCGTGTTCTTCCTCGGACATACGGACGCTGCGCGTCACGGCCTTGCGACGGGAACCCGGTTGTCTGTCCGTCATGTCCTCAGCTCTGCCGCGAGGGTCCGGTTTGGCTTTAAGCCAAACTGCCGGACCTATTGAAAAGCCCGCCCGGCAAGGGCACACAAGAAAATGTGCTACATTTTCGGTATCCTGCCAATAGAGAAAAAGCTTACGTCAGCTCAATTCATCTCAATTGCATACACTATCTCTCAGTTTCAGGCCATTTCAACTTGATACACTGTTTCGATCGGATTTTATTCGTTTTGCTCTTATTTCATCTGAATACCGCTGATACTGCATCGCTAATGCGCGTACTTGCAGCGTATTGCGCCTCGTTTCGTTCAATTTGCGCCTCTTTTCATTCGTATCTACGCGGATATTCACCCAAAACCGCGCAATCCTGCTCAATTTCCACCCATTGCACGCTTTTGCCCGCCATTTTCACTCCCGTTGCCGCGAGTTTCAGGCTTTTCACGCAATTGCATCCAGTTCCACTCGATCCCTGTCCGCCTAGCCAAGCGCGGCGTTGCGACGCTCGCCATTTTATAATATTTTGCGCGCATGGACTTCGAGGATCGTCAAGAGCGCCTAAAGCAGCGGTTGCAATCCGCCCCGAAAAGGGAACGCGCCCCACGTGTCGCCCCCCTGCTGCGGTCCATGCGCGACGAGATCGCGAAGGTCGCTGAGGAAAAGAACCTCTCTTACAAGGACATACAACAGATGCTCGCCGCCGATGGGCTGGCTGTCTCCCTCTCGACCCTAAGCCGCCATCTCGGCGCGAAACGTAAGGGGAGAGAGAAGGATCGGAAGGCGGCGGCGAACGCGAGCGGCGAGCCTGCGCCGTCAGAAGCCGGACGGCTTTCCATGCCGCCAGAGATGGCGCGGGCGAACGCCGCAAAGGGAACAGTGGGCGGCGCAACTCGTCCCGTGCCTCCAATGCCGAGCCCATTCCCTTCCACGATTGACGCGACGATGCCCAGGGGGTCGCCGGAGCCGGCCGCGCCACGCGCGTCGTCCTTCCCAATCCGGCGAGACCGAGAACGAATTTAGGAGCACACTCGATGAGCAAGGCAATATATGTGGTCGGCGGAAGCAAGGGAGGGGTAGGCAAATCGCTCGTCACCATGGGTCTCGTTCACAATCTGACCCAAAGAGGTGAGGAGGTTTTCGTCATCGACGCGGACACATCGAACCCGGACGTGTTCAAGTCGTATGAGAACGAGGTCGTCTGCGAGCTCGTGAATCTGGACGAGGCGGACGGATGGATCCGCTTCGTGAACATCTGCGACGAGTACAAAGGAAGCAACGTCGTCGTCAACACGGCGGCGCGCAACAACGTAGGCGTCGCGGCTTACGGTCGGACCCTAAGCCAGTCGCTGGAGGAGCTGGAGCGCGAATTGGTGACGCTCTGGGTCATCAATCGTCAGCGCGACAGTCTCGAGCTGCTGCAGGACTATATCGACGCGATCCCGAATTCGACGGTGCACGTCCTGAAGAACGGCTACTTCGGCGCGGATGCGAAATTCGAGCTCTATAACAGCTCCGACGTGAAAACCTCAGTCGAGAAGCAGGGCGGGCGTTCGCTGCTGTTTCCCGACATGGCCGATCGCGTGAGCGACGATCTCTACAGCAATCGTCTGAGCATCGCGCGCGCCTGGCAAACGATGCCAATTGGCAATCGCGCCGAGCTGCGCCGCTGGCTCGAAGAGGTCAGCAAGGTGTTCGCGCCAGTCGTCGATAATGGATGAGGCGACTACGCCGCTGTCGAGCTTCGAGCGCATGCTGGGGCGCGCCGCGACCGAGCGCGAGCGCGTCCAGCTGCGGCGGGTTCAAGCGGAGCTGGGTCTGCGCGAAAATGATGCGCTTTGGCTCGTGATCTTCGCTCTCCAGTACTACGAGGGGCTGTATCGGCAATTTCCGAAGGCGATTGCGGCGGAAGCGAATCGCGTACTCGCGGAGACGCGAACGGCGGCGGAGGCCACGATCCGAGCAGGCGCCGAGTCAGCGAAAGCGGACTTGGCGAAGGCGATCGCGACGACGGCAAGAGAGGTGGCGAGGGATGTCGCGCGGCGGCAAATGATTCAATGGCTCGTCGTCGGGATGCTCGTCGGCGCGGGACTCTTGGGCGTGGGCGAATATATCGGCGCCCATAGCGGAACTTGAAGCGGCGTTGTGCCTGCCCGCGGCGAGTCGAAGGCAATTATTATGTTGCAGAGCGTCGAACGAACCGAAAAGCTTGGAGAGCGGGAGGATCTCACGCGAGCCTGTCTCCAAGCTGCGATTTACGACCGACTACCGGGTCCTTCGAGAGCTGAAGCGGCAAAATTCGTTGACGCGGTCCTCAGTTAAATCAGCGACGCATTTTGCCCGGCGAGCGCGGCTTCGGCACATTCCTCATCCGAGCAAAGAATGAGCGTCCTGGGCGGGACCCAAGGACTAGAGAGCCTACGGTAGTCGGCACCCGGAGAGTCCGGCTCAATCCTCGTAACAGCCCTCGAGAGCCGGCATTATTGCGAAACCCCCTCCGTTTGCAAACCAATGCCATTCCCTGGGCGACGACACCTACATGATCAGCGAGACATAGTTCGACTCGAAGATCCGCTGTTCGCTCTCTATCGCGAGGCGGAGGTGGCAATAAAGCGACCAATATTTGCGCCAGATCGAATCAGTCGGCGGCAGATACTCGACGGGGAGGCCGATATCCTCCCTGGCAGCCTCCCATCCGATCATTTGACCGTGCGAAGGAAATATGTCGATGTCCATCAGTTTGCTCGCGATCTTCGAAAAGTTAGCACCGCGCCGCTTCAAGAGGTTCTCAGCAAAAAGTCGGGCCCGCTGGCGAACAGATTTGAATTTGCGCACGACGGTCGGATCGAACTTCTCGAAGGTGATGCGGTTAGCTGGATCGTCGGGCTTCTCGCGGAGGGCTTCCGCGGCTTCCTCATAGGCGTTGAGATAGGTCAGAACCGAGTGATTCATATCGTTGCCGTTGCCGTCTTTCAGTACGACCTGCGGATCAATCGGCCCCAACTCAGAGGAGTCGCTCATAAGGATAGAGTTGGCACCCAGCGCCATGAGCGTACCCGCGCTCTTCGCATAGTCCGGTACGATGACGCGCAACTGACCATCTTCTCCGGTGGCGTTGCGAACCAATGAAATTAGCTTTTCAGCAGCGTCTACATCGCCTCCGGGCGTATGAAGCATCAGGTCGATCGGATCGCCCGGTGTGACGTTGTGCAACATGTCGACGAAGCCCGTCGTGTCAATCCGATCGACTGGGGCTTTGTTGCCCGCTACGTAACACAGCAGCCTCGGGCGGTTGATCTCGATGTCTCGGATGAGACTTTGACGCTGATAGCGTGCAGCGTTCATCGCGGTGAACATCGGCGTTTTCTCGATCACTCGCTGAGGCGGTGCGGCGATCGGTTGCGGTTCAGCGTTGACGTCTCTTGTTTCCGTCATCGGTCATTATCCTCGGTCCATTCGATCTGGCCGCTGCGAATGATGTAATGGCAGTGGCGTTGGTTGGCTCGAAAATCGATACTTGGTGAAATGGTCAGCGGTTTGACTCTATTCAACGTCCAGCGAGGATTCCGGCCGGGGTCCGCGTTTAGCATGATTCGATGTCCCGTGCGGCAAGGACAGTCGAACACGATCCATTTCGGGCGCTCAGTTTCGCCGACCAACGCCACGCCGTTGCGTGGAAGCCGGTCGGGAATTTCGTCGGCTGATTCCGTCTGGCCTATGATGCGCCAACGCTGGAATGGGAGCCATTTCCACCAAGAAATCCTCATAGCGCCCCCCACAACTGTCCAAGAAACGGTTCTTCATCGCCCGCGCCCCACTTTCCTTGCCCAGGATGGCAGTAATGCGCGTCGCGCGGTACGGCGCGATTGGTGGAGATTTCGCGTTCGTGAAACCGAAGGAGAGTCTCGTTCGGGCTGTCCGAGGGGCCATAGCCGATCAACCTGTCCAGGAGCTCGTTTACAGCTGCTGCCGCGACGGCTGTTGTGAAGGCGACAACCGCCGGTTCAACCTGGCCGAGTTCGGGCGCGTAGCCCTCGTCGGCCAAGCGTCGCCGCTCTTGCGGCGTTTTCATCTCGGCCGAGGCGCGCGCCACGTCGATCCTGTTCCGGCAGACAAGACAGGCGGCTCCGGGTGCCAGCGTCGTTATTCGACCGTAGATGCCGCTCAGGGTCCCTGCGCTGTCACTGCTAATGAGCACTCCCATATCTAGGAGGGGTGCCAAAAAGTACGTCGCCAATCGCGACAAAATGAGCCTGCCTGCATTGTCGTCCGTGCACCCGAACACCAGATCGCAGTCGCGAATTGCTTTGGCGATGGGCTGGAGGGTCACCAGCCCCCTCACCAAGTGACAGTCGAGATCGGGAGCGATCGACTGCAGATGATCATGCAGCACGTCGATCTTTGGCCGGCCGATATCGCGCGGCGTTGAGCCATAAACACGAGTCAGGTTGCTGGCAGAGAGTTCATCGTTGTCTACGAGCCGGAGATGCCGAACGCCAAGTCGCACGAGTTGCTCGGCAACGGCTGATCCAGTCCCGCCAGTCCCCACGATCGCGATCCGAAGGTCCCCGAGGATCGTCTGGATCGCCGGGCCGAAGGCCCTGACATTGCGATCGAAAATCGCGTCGAGCGATGGGGCGACGGAACTATAACTTCGTAAGAGACGCCAACGTTCGCCGACCGTCCAGATGCGATCAATCGGCGATGGGGCGCTATCGTCCTCATGCTGCACAGTACCGCTGAATACAAACTCGGAACCGCGCGGCGAGACGATCAGCGTCCCGTAGATGCCGCTTCCACTTCGCAGCTGGAACAGGTCGGCGATTTCTCGGTCCACCTGCTCGTCGTGAGGACTGGGCAACGGAACACCCTCTTCGCCGGGGTGCGTGTGAAGCCAAATTGGCACCGCGCCGTCGGCCTCAGCGTAGCCAAGCGCGCCGATATAGCCTTCGGAACGGATGAGCATGTGGTCCGAGCTTTGCTCGATGTAGGCGGCCGGATCCACCCAATGCAGGCCACGAGCCAGCAGTCGAACGTCGTCCGCCGCGACGACGCGGCGCGCTAGAAGGACGGCCGCGCATTCGAGCGATTTGCGAGCCCCATTGGCAATTTCGTCTGCTATCGCGCCGGGCAGAACGAGCGTTGTCGTCATGCGGCGAGCACCTTTGCCGCCATTTCAAGCTCCTTGCGAACTAGCGCCAGAAAACTTTCCAGTGAATCGATCCCCGAACGCCATTGGCCTGGAGCGAGATGCCGTGACCAGCGCTGCCAAGTTCGGCCGAGATAGTTTTCGTGTACGTCTGTCGCTGCGATCGGCCGCCCGTCGGCCCTAAGCACCGGGGGCTCGAACCACCACATGTCGGGCGGAACATCGGGATAACCCGGAGACAAACGCAGCAAGAGGTCAGCATTTGTCTTCGTAAAATTGGCGGGCAGCGGAAAGGATGGAATCAGGACGCAGATCATGCCGCCGTCGAGAGAAACGACGGAGTCGGGTGCGCGCGCCCGCAAGTGGTCCTCATCGATCGCCGGGAGCATCGCGTCAGCCTTTCAATTTTGCCCGGGGTTGATCTGAGCCGGCGCGGTGAAGAAACGCAGGCCGTTTCGCATCTCGACTTTGTCGTCGAGCTCGATCTTAAGGTCCGACCCGCCGGGAACGACTTCGAACAGGTCACGGTCAGGCCCGATGTTGGGCGTTGGCAGCCCACGCAACTCTGCGCCTGTCATGACTCGCTCGTGGACCTTGTAAGCGTTGCGATCAATCTTGATGTCGAACGTCGTGGGATGCTCGACTGGCCGTCGGTTGCCGCTTTCGTGAGGTTGAAGTTCATTCATTGATACCTCCATCAATTGATACCAATCTACCACACAACCGATGCAGTTGACAAGCACTAAGATTTGGTGGTAATAAAGCGTCATGAAACAAGGGAAGGCCATGACAGTCCGCCTGTCTGAAGAGCAGGCACGAGCGCTCGAGGTGGTCGCGAACGTCGAGAACTTACCCGTCTCCGACGTAATCCGAGCCGCGATTTCGTCTCATATCGAGACCCGCCGGCGCGACCCTGAGTTTCAGGCGGGGCTCAAGGACCGCATCTCGCAAGCGAGAAAGCTGCTCGATCGATAGACGGTGCGGGGAATTGTGTGACCCGCGACTCACTCAATCCTTCCAAAGAGAGCTAGGCATGGTGAAGGGACCCAAGCGACTTGCGGGGACAACCGAAGGTCATGTGCTCGGGGAGCAGTCTTTCGCCGCGATCACGGCGATCGAAGGCGTCAGCTTGAGCGCGGCGAGCCGAAAGCGTCTCGCCTCTATGAAGAAACGGAAGTTGACGAACGACGAGCAGCGCACGGAAGTGATCCGAGCCTATAGCCAGGCGAAGTCTCGCTGATGACCTTTGGAGGCTACGACGCCTTCGACGATCCTTATTGTTACAAAAACACAAACGTCCTCAAAAACAAGCTGGGTTTGCGCCACCCGAAACTGCTTGAGTCATTCGAGCTCGAAATGACCACGCTACGCGCGAATGAGCCCTTGCCGCGCGGCAATTGCGACGCTCGGCACTATCGGAGCGTGCATTACCACCTCTTCCAGGACGTCTACAGATGGGCAGGGAAGTATCGCACCGTAAGGACCTCCAAAGGCGGGAATCCCTTTTGCTTCCCCGAAAACATTCCAGCTACAATGGATCACCTGTTTGCCGGCCTTAGGGAGAGCGGGGCGCTTTCAACCAGCGACTCGAATCGATTTGTTTGCGAAATTGCGAACTTCCTGGCGGAGCTGAACGCGATCCACGCATTCAGAGAAGGAAATGGCCGCTGTCAATTGGCATTCGTCGCGGTACTCGGCGAGCGGGCAGGGTTTCCCTTCGACTTCGCGCGCGTCGAGCGTGAAACGTTTTTGCCCGCGATGATCGAGAGTTATGCCGGAAATCTTCATCCGCTCACACAAGAATTGCGCAGGCTTTTGCGCTAGCTTAGCTGGCTCCGGCGTGGCCTCCGGGGCGATGTCATTTCAATATTGGAGCTGCAACGCTTGTTCGCATAATCGAGATTATGGAACACATTCAATATGTTGCGTCACATTTGATGTTAGCCCGCTCCCTAGAAAAGTCAAGTGCCTCCCACGGGGTCGATGAGCGTTTGATCTTCCTCACGTTCTTGCATTTGCGCGCAGGGTGACATCATCCGCGCCGCGGCGCCGCAGGTAGGCTACGGCGGCGAAGGCGTTGTGGCCAGCTTTACTGATAATTTTTCAGCGGGCGGCCTTGCATAAGCGCCGCTTCCACTTCTCGCCGGCCTTGAGTTCGGCGTCGAGAAGGCGGCGCTTGCGGGCCGATCTGCGCTCCCAATCGAGGGCAGCGGTCGGCGTCTCCGGCACGATTTTCGTCGCCACTTGGATAGGCTGATCAAGCACCACGCCGTATTCCGGCGGCACGGGCGACCTGCTTGGCCGAGCGGGAGAGCCGGCCTTGGCCTTCCTCGCCGCGCGGCTGCGAGCTGCCTTTTGATCGACTACCGCCGGCCGGACCGCCAAAACGCCGCCGTTTTCGATGAGACTCGGCAGCACCCGACCCACGGGAACGTTCAATGCCGGGATCGCCTCAGGCGCCGGAGCCAATGACGAGGTTCGACGGAAGACAGCTTGAGCGGCCTTCATCGCGGCTTCGGGGACCTTCGTGCGGCCGGGACCGCCTGCCAAGAAAACGTCAGCGTTCTTAAGCGCCGGTGTCGCTCTGTCTTTACCAACGTCGCCGCCCGTCGGCGAGCGCATAGGCGTTGATCTGGAGGAGCGGCTTTTGAATTCAATTTTGAAAGGGCGGACGATATGGCGCATTAGACCTCTCAGGATGAACGGATTACTGACATGTCAGTAAGACCGAATGATGGATTTGCGGTGACGGCAAGCGATTCTCTCTGCTGCGGGACTGGTTCGCGAAGGGAAACCTATCTTCAAGGGATCGGTAGCAACGACGATATTTCTCGTCTTCCACAACGTAGATGGCGAAAATTTCCCTCAGCGAATCCGGTCTCCAAGCACTTAATGATTCCGGGCGAAAAGACAACGCTTCCCTGGCGATGACCACGACAATCCTTCAAGGAAGGCGGCAGCGCAACGCTGCGGAAAATGTCCTTCGCGCCCGGTGCCGGGCCGGTTAGACGTCAACCACAGTGCCTTATGCTACGCCTGCAGCATTGAATGGCCGCCCCACGAATAAGAGAGGCTAGCTAAAGTATAAGTCGCTCAAGTCGCGATTTTTGCAAGATGCGGCTTCTTCGCAGAACCGAAATCATGCCGCAGCTTCAATAGTTTGCGGTCCATAGAAGCTGACCTGCTCGTCAGCAAAATTAAGTGCCGTTTATCGGGTCAATAAGCGTTTGATCTTCATCTCTAAAGCCTGTCCTGTTGACGCGAGTCGACACGACCCACTCCCGCAGGGCGTCGTCGGGAGCCGGGTGCAAGTGCGCTACGGGATTGGCGCCGCGCAACCACTCACGCGTCGAGCTCCATTCGAGGATGATCGGCATTCGATCGTGAAAGCTGCTCATCCATTTGCTCGCCGCGCCGACGATGATCGTCGCCGAGTCGAAGCTTGCGTCGCTTTCCGGATCCCGCCAGTGCTCCCAAAGCCCCGCGAGAGCGAGCGGCTCGCCGGAGGGCGCCAAGAAATAGTGCGGCGTCTTGGCCCCCGCTCTGCCGGTCCATTCGTAAATGCCGGAGGCTGGGATGATGCAACGGCGCGCCTTGAACGCCGCCCGGAACATCGGCTTCTCAGTGACGGTTTCGGCCCGCGCGTTGAACGTTGACCGAAGCTCGCCAAGCGGCTTTTTCCACCAAGAGGGCACGAGGCCCCAGCGCATCGGCACAAGTTCATTGCCGGCCTCCCCTGCCCGAACGACCTCGATCGGTGTTGTGGGCGCGATGTTAAATCGAGGCGCGAGGTTGCGCGGCTGCCCGATCAAGTCGGCAAGCCGATGAATCTCCGCCCAAGAGAGCTGCTGTGTGAAACGGCCGCACATGAGGTCAAGGTAGAACGGCCGGGCGGCGCGGTCGAGGCGAATCGAATATAGGGGGTCCATGCCATCACGCTACTTCGGCCCGCCCATGACCCTGAACGACATGCGCGCGATCGGCGTGAAGGCGATCGCGGCGAGCTGCTACTGCGGCCAGAGCGCGCGAGTCGATGTATCGTGCCATTCCGGTGCGATTGCGGTTCCGTTGCTTCGGGCGCGGCTTCGTTGTGTGATTTGCGGCGCGCGGCCTACCGACGTGAGACCGGATTGGTTGCAGTATCGTGCCCATGGCATGGGACGACTGTGAGGGGGCCGCCTGAGGGCCCCCTCGAGAAGCCGCCTCAGCGACGGCGTCCACCTCGCGACTTCGCGGTTTCCTCCTGCTTCTCCTTCTTGTCCGACTTCGCGGTCAGCAGGGTGAGCTCGTTGACCGCGAACGTCTGACCGTAGCGGGTTTCGCCGTCCTTCTCCCATTCGCTCTGGAAGGCGGTAGAGCGGACGTGAACCAGGTCGCCAGGCTTGAGGTTTTCGCTGGCCCATTTGAGCAAGCCGGCTTGGCGCTCGAAGATCATGTGTTCGTTCCAGTGGGTGCGCTCGACCCAAGCGCCTTCGCCGTTCTTGTAGTTGGCGTTGGAGGCGATTCTGACGATCAGGTTCTTGCCGATGTTCTTGACCGAGGCGACGTGACCGATCTGGTTCATTTCACAAAGATGCGCCATTTTTTCTCTCCATCGTTTGGGGCCGTCCCCGTTGCGATGGCGGTCGTTATTCGGCGGCCAAGAAGCCTGCGGAGCCGCGAAGCGGGCAAGCGAAGCGCCGCGCGCCGGCCGTGACGATGAATTTTGTTTCGCGAGGAATTGCCGCTCGCCGAGCGGCAAGGGGAAAATTCTTCGGCGCAGGCGCCGAAGCGGGATTCGCCGTCGATAGACCTGGCCATTATGAGCAACGGGGCGCTGCCCGAGACGTGAGAGAGACTGGCGCGCGTTTTTTCAAGGAAAGATCCGGAATCGTCTCGAGGACGCGCGCAGGACGACCGGACGAACCACGCGATCACGAACGCCCCGGAACCGACTCAGTCGCGCGCGGCGCGGCTTCGAAAGCATCCCTCCGCGGCAAGAACGCGGGCCTTTCGAGCCTCCTCCAGCTATAGAGAAGTGGGTCGCCACAGCCCCTACTGCGCCTTTCACGACGCCGCATCTCCGTCCGAACTGATCGGTGAATCTAGGCGAACTCAGTCGGAGCCGCATTCGCGGTTCGGCGCGCAAATACAACCGTAAGGAGGAAAGGAAGCGCCGGAGCCCCGCAATGAAATCTGCGTAGCACGCCGACGGTGTGTGCTGCCTGCGGGGAATTACGCGGTCTCCACCGCAGCGGCGCCGAACGGAACAGGTCGGAAATCCCGGACGGCGATCGTCGCCTCGCCTATTCCTCATCAGTGTGCTGCGAAGGCGTAAGGCGATCGATGACGCCGACGATGACGTCGGTCGTGTAGACCGTTTGCCCATCCTTTTGGTAGCTACGCTCCGTGACACGACATTCGGCGTACACCGGATCGCCTTTCTTGATGTTTTCCAGAGCCCATTTGGCGATCCTCTCGTTCAGAACCGTGAGCGTCACCCAGTCGACGGCCTCTTTCCTTTCGCGGGTCTCTCGGTCAACCCAGACGCGATTCGTCGCGACGCTGAATTTTGCGACTTTGCTGCCGTCAAAGCCTTTCCCATCGGCGCCGACGTGACCGCGCACGATAAACAGATTGGTGCTGCGCATGAGGTTTTCCGTTCTCCTAGACCTGCGCAAGCCGTCCTCTGCATTCCGCTATCAGAGGCGGGGCCTTCGCATGACGGGCATTTTATTATATTTTGTCATCCGTGCCCAGAGGGGGGTGGGGCCCATCGCCGTCGCTGCAGCTCGGGCGCGTCGGGCTCTGGGGCATTGGCCAGTCTCTTGGGCGCTCCACTCTTTTGGAAGACTAAATGCGCAAGCACACACGCGAAAGTCTCGCGACAGGGCTCGTGACCCGAAGGGCGAAGACGCCGGCGGCGGCTTCGATCGCAGCGCGAACAGAGCCTGGCCCGAAGGGGTCGCCATGATCCAAGGGAAGCCACAACCCAGCGGAAGAATTGGCGTCATCGACGAATTGCGCGGACTGGCCCTGGTTATGGTCGTGCTCTCGCATGTCGGGCTGGTCTATGGGCTCGAGACGGACAATGCCTACAGCCTCGCCCTGCCCGCCTTCGGCGTCGGCGTCGACTTGTTTTTTGATGATCTCGGGTTTTGTGATCTACTGGAAGGTCCGGGCGATGAGTGTCAAGGCTGCGGGGAACACGCTGCTCGGCGCGCGAGCGTTCTGGGCGCGGCCGTTCGTGAGAATCGCTGCGCCTGCCGCAGGCACCCTCGCAGTGGTTGGAGCGGTTCGACTGGCGCAGGAGTGCCCTCGAGCGTCATGGGCCGATCTCGACGCGGCTCTCGCGTTCTTCGCGAATTTCTATTGGGCGGGTTGCACGGCGAGCCCGGCCCCTTGCCCGCATCTGTTGGTCGCCTCGCATTTTCGGAGTCTATCGCTCGAAGGACAATTTTACGCGTTCGCGCCAGCGCTCATCGCCTTGCCCCGCCGCCTGGCCTTGCCGGTCTGCCTGACTGTTGTTGCGATGGGCGCGGGCTTGGAACGCCCTGTTGGGTCCTATGTTTGGAGCACACGACCGGACGCCCTGTTTTCATCGGAATCGGCCTCGCAACGTCGAGAGAGCAAGCGGTCGCGCGCCGCAAGCTTTGGCCATCCCTGAGCCTCGGACAGGCGTTCTATTGGGCGTGCGTCGCCTCCCTCTTCGCACGTCTGACGATTGGGCGATTCTCGGGGCTGAGTCTAACCCTTGTCGCGGTGTTGTTTGGTTTCGTGCTGGCGGGTCGCGCCTGGGAGCCGTCGCGGGTGACTCTCGGCCCGCGATGGCGTTGCGTGAGGGCGGAGAGCTGTCGTTTTCGGCTTACTTGGTGCACTTGCCCGTGATGTCGGGCGTGCACGCCGCGCTCGCCGAGAGGACGGCGCCAGCCCTGTCGCTGCTAATTTCGCTCGCAGCGATCGCCGCAGCCACGTTGATTTGGGACGCGCTAATTGTGACCCCCGCGGCGCGGATGGGAAGGCGGCTGTCGGAAACATGGCTTCTCCTAAACCGCAAAGCCGGGCGCCGATGGGTGCAATCTCAGTCACCAAGTTATTAGGAAGAAGCTTACGGAATGCGAATGAGGCTACTTTTCAGCGCGGCGCTTTGGCGCCCATCCGGATTATAAAGAGTTGGCAGATTCTCCGCCTGACTCGCGCCGCGGAATTGCCGCAACTTGGCCTTAACTGTGCGAAGATCCGCTCGTTTTCCTTTAGAGATAGGAGGCGCCATTTATGGAAGATCAGATCTTGAAATTTCCCACCCGCGTGGCGCGGCGGGGAGACGTGTGGTGTGAGCCGCTCAAAATCTATTTCCCTCAGGTCTACCGCCTCGTGAGGAAGAGAGTGTCTCTATCGTCAGCGGCGCCAAGCTTCAAGCATAACGAGACCGTTGTCGCTTGCGATTTTTCTCTCTTCAATCTCAAGGACGACGTGGCGGGAATTGCGAAGGCGATTCCTCTGCGCCGTTTATCGCCGTCGGACGATCGCTCGCTGGTCATACGCCACCACTGGTCGGAGTCACTCGCGAACGCTTATTTGCTGGGCGTCGAAGACACGGACCCGAACCAGCCGCGCGGCGGGATCTATGAGACGGAGGGGGAAATCTTCACGATCGCGAAATGCCGAACCCGCAAGTGCTGGTCCGGCCCGATGATCTTTTACCTTGCCGATCTGTTTGAGGACGATTCCGACATCGGGGTCCAAATTTGGGAAAAGTCGGTTGGCATCGATGGTGAGCTACGAGAGACCGACATTTTTTATGGAGACGACTGACCCGCGAAGGGGGATGGTTTCCGCGTCGCGAGCAAGAACGTCTTATAATGGGCGAACTCCGGGTAGGAGTGACGGCACGAGACGCGTAGATAAAACGCGCAGCGCGGTAAGGCGCGGACGACCAGCCCGCATGATTTGAAGCGAACCGTTCACGGAGAACTTGCGCGAGAGGATCAGGTTCGCGTCGAAATGCGGTTGCCGAAGTCGCGCGGCGCCATTTGCCGGGGCGCTGCGCGGACACTAATATTTTGGCAACCTTTTCTAAAAATTGGCGCTCGCCCTCAGATTGCCCTTGGAATCGGCCGACGAATCCCCGATGCTGATGAATGAAGCGGCGATCATCTAACCTTTACGTGATCAGATGACTAAGAGGCGGACAGCGGGTGGGTCTCGAGGTCGCAAGACAACGAAGCCGGCGGGCGAACATCATCGGCTGATGGTGAATTCGATTGAGGATCGGCTCGCCTCTCCGCACCTGGAACGGCTGGCGAAGAACCTCGTCGCGCATCTTGAAGAAAGCGGAATGACGAAGCCTGAATTTGCCGAGTCGATCGGCATGTCCGGCTCTCAGTTTCGTTATGTGCGCAGTCGGGCCGCGAACCCCTCAATCGAGATGCTTGCTAAGATTTCTGCCAAGCTAAAAACGCCTCTTTACGAGCTCTTGGAGGACTGCCAGCTCGGACACCGACGCAATTTGTCCGCGAAGCAGATGACGAAAAACCTGTCAGTGGTCATGAAGAGAAAGTACGCTAATAGCGGGTTGGACAAGGAGCAATTTGCGAAAATCATCGGCGTCTCGCTGCCGCAGCTATACCTGATGTTGAGGGGAGACTCGAATCCGTCGCTGCTCATTGTCATTGAGATTGCGAGGCGACTAGGCATCGGGATGTGGGAGCTATTAGGTGTAGAGCCAGTGGGAGAGCAATAGGCGGCCAACGAGCGCGCGCGGTCATGGCCGCACCGCCTACGGCGCAGCCTTAACGGCGCATTCGCGCGGCGCTTGAAACATACTCAGGTCGAGAGGAAGGGATGGTCGTGGCGGCCAGACAAGATATCAGTTTACCAGGACAGCCTGGTGTGAGGACGTTATCATGCACGAGATTGCTGCCTCCCCGCGAGGAGTTCCCCGGGTCAAGCGGCCTTATCAAGCGCACATCGTAAGCTGATTTATAAGGTTGAAATCTATATTCTCAATTTTGGTCCCTTGAGCAGCCGCAGTGACGATCGTTTTCCGCAATCCGGACAGACGCCAGACCCGCCGGCTGATCTGCCCCCAAGGACGGGTCCATTTGTAATGTTAGTGCATCGTGGGCCTGGGAGCTAGCGCGGGCGGCGGAGCTTGTTGGGGTTGCGCAGCCGCCCGCGCGGCCATTGCGGGCACGAAGACCTCTGGCGCTGGCGGCTTGTAGGCCAGCGATACATGCGGGCGGACGGTGTTGTAGTGCCGCCGCCAGCTCTCGATGATGATCCGCGCTTCGGCGAGAGAGTAGAAGATTTCTCCGTCGAGCAACTCGTCGCGCAGGCGGGCGTTGAAGCTCTCGATGAAGCCATTCTCCCACGGGCTGCCTGGCGTGATGTAGGCGGTTTTCGCGCCGACGGCGGCGATCCACTCCTGCAGAGCCTTGGCGACGAACTCGGGCCCGTTGTCGGAACGAATGTGCGTGGGAACGCCGCGCAGGATGAACAGGTCCGAGAGCACGTCGATGACATCGACGGATTTCAGCCTCCGGTCGATGCGAATGGCGATGCATTCATGCGTGAACTCATCAACTATGTTCAGCATCCGGTATTTCCTCCCGTCATGGGTGCGATCCTCGACGAAGTCGTAGGACCAGACGTGATTGCGCCGCTCAGCCCGCAGACGCAGGCATGATCCATCGGCGAGCCACAGCTGGCCTCTCTTGGGTTGTTTGGCGGGAACCTTCAGCCCCTCGCGTCGCCAAATGCGCTCGACCCGCTTGTCATTGACGATCCAGCCCGCCTGCGTTCGCAACAGCTCCGCGATCTTTCGATAGCCATAGCGGCCATAGTGGCGAGCGAGTTCGACAATGTCGGCGGTCAGCTGCTCCTCGTCCTCTCGCCCCTGTGCAATGCGGCGCTGGGTCGAACGATGCTGCCCGAGCACACGGCACACCCGGCGCTCGGACAGTTGCAACTTGGATCGAACGTGATTGATGCAGGCGCGGCGACGCGCGGGGCCTAGAAGTTTCCCTTGGCGGCCTCGGCCAGGATCATCTTATCCAGGGTCAGATCGGAGACGGCGCGACGCAGCCGAGTGTTCTCCGCCTCGAGCTCCTTCATCCGTTTCACTTGATCCGTCTTCAGCCCGCCAAACTCCTGGCGCCACCGGTAATACGTGACCTCGGTCACCCCGATCGCCCGCACCGCGTCCGCGACGGGCTTCCCTCGCGAAATCAACACGTCAGCCTGTCGCAGCTTGGCGACGATCTCCTCAGGCTTGTGACGCTTCCTCGGCATTGCGGTCCCTCCTTCTCATGTCCGAAGACATACCTCAGGGTGGACCTGTTCATTGGGGGTGTATCAAAGGAAACCGTGTTCGCTTGACGGCCCAAGCCAAAAGGCATCTCAAATGAGACTCGGTCAAAAATAGTCCCACATGAGATGCCGCAAATCGGACCATACGTCCCGAGTCCCGGATTGAACTGCCAATCGACAACTGGCGCGAGCATCGGGCCTAAGGACGCCTACATTTTTGCAGCGCCCAATGCGCCCATGCAGGAACCTATTGAAACCGTTCAAGGGCCAGTTCCGCTTGAAAATGCAAATTGACAATTCCACCCAATACCGCGATATTATCATTAATACCGCCTAATTGATAATTCTGATCCGAAATATTCTCAAAAACACAGCGATAGCGTGCGCGAACCGACGCATTATTGCAATTAAGCGCGATGTAATACACTGACAGCGAGACTGAGACGAAACGGCCTCCAACGAAGCGCTGTCGTTTCAAAAAGCGCGCCCAACGAGTAGTTGATAGAAGCGATTAGCTTGGCTAATGTGACTTTAGTCGAGAGGTGAGGATTTCTGAGATGGCGCGCATCCTCTTCTTCGTGTGGCCCCATTTTGCCTCTGTAGCAAGCGGTTTAAAACTCGCCCGGGATTTGCTTTCTAGAGGACATGAGGTTTCCTACGTGGGGGTGGCGGACTGTAAGACATTCGTCGTCGCCCACGGTCACCAATTCATACCGCTGTATGCGAGATGGCTACCGGAGACGCCGACCGATTCGGCGCATGAGACCGCAACCGACCAAAATTTCTGGGACCAACTCAGAAGCGCGCGCGCAAGGGTGCGGACGGTTCGCGCCCTCCTCGACGCTTTGGTAGCCGATGAGGAAAGAGAGTTTCAGGAGATTCTGAAGCTCAAGAAGCCGGACCTTTTGATAATTCACATCTCTGACTTCGAAGTAATAATACCATCCTTGTTGGCATATGAGGCCGGAATCAAGTGCGCTTATCTTTATGACAACTTTGGCCGGAGCGAAGATTGCAGGGTGCCTCCAGTCCGGACTGCTATTTTGCCGAATGGCGGCCGGGGAGCATCCCTGAGATTGTGGCTGGCTTGGAAAATTCTAAAAATTCGGCGCCGCGTCGCCGGCGATGTCTACGGCTTGCTAGGACTTGCATATCTGCCCGCCCTTCGCGAGGCGAGCCGAAGAATCGCCGAACGATGTCGTTATCCGTGCGAGTTCGTGGACTCCACGGATTTAGCGCCCTTGAAGGCGCATCTCCCTGAAATTGTGCTTTGCCCACCCGAACTCGAATTTCCCCATCACGGGCGACCTGGTCGCTATTATTTCGGCTGCAACATCGACTTGCACAGAAACGAAGGAGATTTTCCTTGGAGTAGCTTGGATACGCGGCCATTGGTCTATTGTAGCCTTGGGACAATGTCCTGGTTTAACAAAGACGTCTACCAGCGATTTTTCCGAATTATAATTGCTGTTGCGGAACATAGACCTGAATTTCAGTGGGTCGTAAATGTTTATGATGTAGTGAATCCTGAGGAATTTGAGAATGTGCCCCAGAACGTCCATCTTGTAAAGCGAGCGCCCCAGCTCGCGATTTTGCAAAGAAGCGCTGTCGCTATAGTTCACGGAGGCCCCAACACCGTCAAGGAATGCGCTTATTTCGGCGTGCCGATGATCGTTTTTCCGCTAGGTCTGGATCAGCCCGGAACCGCAGCGAGGGTTGTGTATCACGGTCTCGGGGTCAGCGGAGACTTTTGTAGTGTTACGAAGGAGCAGATGGATGCGTTGGTGGACAGAGTCGATCGAGACTCCTTCGTCCGAGTTCAGACGCGGCTGATAGGAGAAACATTGCGGGCAGCCGATCTTGAACGATCCCCAGTTGATTTTGTTGAAAAGCTTCTTGACCCCGAAAGTGAAAATTCTGGAAGGTGAAATAGTCTTGCTGTCGAAGACGAGGGAAGTCAGGCTGCTTCCTTTAAAAGCCTTGGCGTTATCGCTTGGACGCGCAGGGGCGCCAAGCCAGTTCTTGGGCGTGGGCGTTGAGATATTTGGCGGAGATATTCGAGGGGCGTTGCGTTTGGTCGGCGCACGGGGGCGACTGGTCGCGGGGCCGCGGAATGGCCGAATTTACGTCCGTCGGTTTGCCTGCCGCGCCGTGGTCGATACCGATAATCACAAGGATCGGACGTTTCGAGTTCGTTCGGTAAAGGTAGTTGTAGTCCTTGCTGAAGAGAACCGAGGAGACAACTCGCTCAAGCGAGCCATGGAAGCTTCCCGTAATGAGTTTGTCGAGCGGCGCCGTTGAATGAAAGCTCAATCCGAATTTATCGTTCAAAGCGACCAGAAATTCGTTTAGCAGGACCTCCTTCACCTCGACGTTCATGGCCTCCGCGGTGCCCGTGATGCGAATCTCGGCTGCGGCCCCCCACTCAAACGGAAGAAGGACTGCAAATAGCAGCAAGGCGAGAAAAGAGAGCTTCGTCTTTTTAGGCGAGTCTCCCGCCATCGTGGGAACCTCTATGCTCGTCACGCATTTTGCGCGCCAGGCTTTTTCAAGCGGATCATGCTGCTTGCGTCGGAAGAAGGGGTCCGCGCTCACTCGGCGCGGGTAGGGTTCAAAATCATACTGTGCTTTCGCTGGCCGGGGAGGAATTTCGTCGGCAGACCGGCAACCCAGTCTTCCTGTTGATCGGCATAGTGCGTTGACAGCGGTTGTCCAGATTGCCCGCCCGCCATTTCCAGCTGCCCGTCGCTTTCGTGGCCCGGCGCGACGATCATTCGTGCATTTGCACCGGTATTGCCGTATGTATATCTTACGCATTCGACGCACCCGGCTAGAGACTGGCGCGGCATGTCGAGAAAGCGGCCGATCAGGGGCAAGGCACTCGAAAGCGGATGGGTCATATCTACTGTATTCACCCTCCCCCAAGTTAAGCCGATGATAGATTCAAGCCTGTATTTTACAGCGAGGCGCCGTGCACTCTTCTCGAGTGCGGCACGGATGAAGCCTTGCCAGTCTCGGTAGGATTTCCGATCCGGCAAAAGTTCCGGGCGTCCAGACTCAATAATGCCCCGCACGGGATGGTCGATACCGCTCCAATAATATTCGAAAGCCGGATCTACTTCACGACATCTCGCCACAATTGGAGATAAAATCTCATCGATCAGAACCTCGCGAAATTCGTTGATCAATGGAAACCCCAGGGAATCCACTTCGGCGCGCCCGTCCCAGGCTTCGAGGTCGGCTCGGAGATCAGGGGCCAGAGTATCTCCGGAGCTTCCCGGACCGTTCAGCGCCCGCAAGGCCAGAGTCTGATAATAGCGATAGAAGTCCGTCGTCGTGTCGAGCTGTAAGGCAAGCATGTCGCTTTCGGCGAGCGCAGATCGGTCGCGTAGTCGTTCGGAGACCCTAAACGCCCTAAACCCGCCGGGAAAATCGTGGCCTATCGCGGGTTCAAAATCGGCGCGGCCAAGCATCCTTTGATTGGTGTTGACGAGAAATCCAGAACGCGGATTGACTTGGCTAGGTATATCGTCCGGCAAGAGATAGCCCCGCCAGAAGTGTTTGCCGTCCGCCCAGCTCTCGCTAAAGAGGCCGTCCATGCCGACTCGCTTCGGCAGCTTGCCCATGAGGGTCCACCCGATATCGCCTGCGCGATCCGCCATGAGCACATTGAGCGGCGGGCCGCCCGCGTGGTGGAAAAGAGCCAAGGCCGACGACACCGTCGTGACTTGGTCAACATCTATTAGGTCGAAATTGGTCGCGCTAGGATCTAGAGCTGTCCAATGTATAGCGACCTCCTCGCCAAGGAGCTTCTCGCGCAGCACCGGTCCCCAGATCGTTTCCCGGACCTGAATCGTCTTGTCCTGAGCGCCACGTACGGAGATTGCTTCTGTTCGCGTGGTGAAAGAGCGGCTCCCCTCGGCCGTCCGGTAATTCGTCGCGTCCCTATCGTCATGTTCGATGCGCACAAGATCGGTGAAGTCGCCATTTATGCTAGTGAAACCCCAAGCCACATGCCCGTTGCTGCCACTGACGACAAACGGCAAGCCTGGGATCGTGAGACCGCAAAGTTTCACATCCGGATAACGGAGCTCGGCTCGATACCATACATTTGGCACGGTCAAAGCGAGGTGCATATCGTTCGCTATTATGGCTCGGCCATCGCGGGTTCTCTGACGCCCAATGACCCAGGCGTTCGAGCCGTGCGGCGCTTTCGCGGTTGTGACGAGGCCAGTGAAACGCTTCGAGCCGGCGCTGAGGAACAACCTCTCCAATTCTTCAATGGGCGCGGCATTCCCCGCGCAACGCGCTGGATCACGCGGCGCAAGAATTTCATTGTAGCAGTTGCTTTCGGGAGTGAGGAACTCTACGACCTTTGGCGGCAACGCGCGCCGCATGACCGTCGCCATCCGTTCCTCGCCCTCTCCATTGGAGTGCTGCGCCGACACGCCAAGAAGCACGAGAATGCTGTCTTGCGGCCGCCAGGGCGAGGGCCGATAACCCAAAAAAGTGAACTCGACGGGCAAGACCCGCATGTCGTTCATCGCTTCATTGACACCGGCGCTATATGAGGCAAGCACGGCGCGTTGCTCGGCGGGCAACCGTTCAAGGATTACGTCGGCGAGCCGCTCGAAACCCATGACACGATACCAGATGTCCGCCTCCGCGACCCCCTCGCCAAAGATTTCTGCGAGGCGTCCCGCGGTCTGCCGTCGGAACAAATCCATCTGAAAGAGTCGATCCCGGGCGCTCAGATAGCCGAGGGCCTCATAGGCGTCAGTGCGGCTCTGGGCCTGGACACTCGGAACGCCGTTCGAATCAAATTGAATCTCGACCCGCGCCACGAGACCAGGTAGGACATGGTCTCCGTCCTCGGAGGCCGCAGATAGCTGGATAACGCCAAAAATTGAAACTGCGACTAAGGCCAAAAGGATGGTGAGGCCGAGCCCAATCCAACGGAACATTCTAAACATGGCTCGACTCGATCGCCGGTATTTGTCCAGTCATATCCGGGTCAAAACGATACCCATCAAGTTGTCCCATCGTCAGGCGCAGAAGCCGATCGGAAAGATAGAAGTAACGATCGTCATGTGTAATGACGATTACCGTCTTTCCGCGCGCTTTAAGCTCAGGCAGCATCTCCAGATAGAAAACATCCCGAAACTCTGGATCCTGTTCGGCGGCCCATTCGTCGAACACGTAATATGGTCGGTCTGCGAGATACGCCGTGAGCAGCGCCAATCGCTTGCGCTGTCCTCTCGACAGGTCCACAGTCGAAAAGCGCCCATCGGCGATTTGCAGCTTTGTGTCGAGCTGCAGCAAAACCAGCAATTCGTTGGCGCGTGCGATCACATCGTCGCTCGTATAGCCTAAAAGAGAGTCGAATACATAAGAATCGGCGAAGACCGCAGAAAAGTTCTGGCGGTATGCCTCTCTGTTCTCATCGGTGATCAACTCGCCGCCAAACTTAAGGCTGCCTTCATCCGGCACATAAAGGCCGAGAATTAGGAGCGCCAGGGTCGTCTTGCCGCTCCCGTTGCCCCCTGTGATGAAAACGAGTTCGCCGGGCGCAATATGTAAACTCAGAGGGCCAAGTCGGTAACTACTATCTTCGTCGTCACCTTTGTACTTATAGCTAATACCCAACAACTCAAGGCTTGACGGCTGCGCAGCGCCATTTAAGGGCTTGGCCGCGGAATCGCTTTCGGTGTCCACTGCCGTGAGGCCCAAGGCCTCGAGGTTTTTCAAAGCCACGACTCCCTTTCCGATGATTGGAGCCACCTGGACAACAGCTGACAGAGGCTCGCCGATAAAAAGGACGACAAGCGTAAAGCCGGTTAGCGCCTCACGGGGCATATCTTCAGTGCGCGACACAAGAAAAAGGCCCGCACCGATCAGTATGAAATAGAGAGCATGACTCCAGCGTTCGGCAATAACAAGCATCAAATTGGCATTATTATGTCGCTTTCTCAGAATGTCCGCAGTATTACTTAAATCGTGACTAAGAAATGCATGCCTGCGGCGCGCATCCAATTTCAATTCCTTGTAGCCTTCAGTGACTGCCCGGAAGTGGCCGAATAAGACGTCTTGCGCTTCTCTCACCAGCTCTAACGAACGCCACGCCCACTTCGTCGGCAGCCGCCAGCAAAATAATCCGCCCAGTATGAAAACAAGAACGAGCATCAATAATTTTGGCGAAAGAACGCCCAAATAGACAAGTGCGCCGATAAGCTTAGAACCTTGGATGAACAGATCGGGAAGCACCTGCTGGGCTGTGGCCACGCTGCCAATATCCTCGGTCAAGGCCGCCGTGATGCGATGGAGGCCGCATCGCTGTATCTGCTGGAACGGTGTGGCCAGGATGCGTCGGCACAGCCACAAGCGAAGCTCGTAAAGGTTGTCTTGCGTGATGCGCGACAGCAAAGTTACAGACAACGCGCCAGACAGAATAGAAATAAAACACAGGCCGAAGAATATTGAGGCCAGCGCTGCGATGTTTCCTGGCCCATTCTCAAGCGCCCGATTGATGTATGTCATCACGCCAGCGGTGCTCCCGCCAGCGATTAGCCCGGCCAGCACGGATAATGCAACGGTCGCCTTCGAAGCGTGGAGCATGCCCCATAGTTGTCGCGCTGACGTGGTCACGTGGTCCTCATTTCTAGGCCGTTTGAATTGCCCTTTCTTGGATGAACCTCGAAGGAAGGCAGTTATTGGGGCCCGAAGGAAGAATTTTTGGACATCCCGGATGCGGGCCACTCGCCGCGGCTACGCCGCGGTCGGGACAGCCGCGCTTTCGCAACACGGACATTCGCCACAACGCAGAGCTGAAGGCGGCTTGGGCCGCCTTCAGCATGTCCTGGTCAAATGCTCAAAACCGGAGGCGGATCGCTCAGAACTCAAACTCGGGGGGCGTCAAATGAATGAGCGCGCCCCGGGGATTGAACTCGTTGATCCCCGTCCGCTCGGCGTCGCACGATCCCAGCTCAGTAGCACGAAGCGTTGAACCCAGTTCCGCTGAGCTTATACACTGTGCCGTTTCCTGCGCTGCCTTCCGGCCCGCCGGGATTGCCGCCGAGACCCGCGACACCGTAGAGATTGCCCGAACTATCGGCAATCAGCTGGGCGTTGGGAGAGCCGCCGTCATTCCCGCCCGTGAAGGTGTACAGCACGGAATAGGCTCCGCTTCGGGAAATTTTGTACACCACGCCGCAGCCGCCGGCAGCATTTGCGGTGGCGCAGATGCCGCTGACGTTGCCGCCCGAGTTTGTGGCGCCATAGAGATCGCCATTGCAGTCCTCAAGCAATCCCGCCGAGGGCGAGCCCCCGTCGCTGCCGTTGGTAAAAGTATGCAGAACGCTTTCCCGACCTTGCGGCGAAAGCTTGTACACCACGCCGTTGCCGGTCAAGCCGTAGGCGTCGCCGCCTCCGGTTGTCGCGCCGTACAAATTGCCGTAGGCGTCGAAGCGCAGCGGGGCGACAGGAGAGGACCCATCCGCATAGCCTGTGAATTGATACAGCACCTTGTAGTTATAGTGGCCCCATGGCCCAGGGGAGAGCTGATACACCACGCCGTTGCCGACGTTGCTTATGCCCGGCGCACCGCCGCCATAGGTCGTGCCGTAGAGATTCCCAGCCGCATCGGCAATCAAACCTGCCCAGGGATTGGCCCCGTCGACGTTCGTGATGCCCGTAAATTGATACAAGAGCCGGTAACTGTAATTCCCCCTCCCAGTCGGCGAAAGCTCGAACACCACGCCGTTTCCAAATCCAGTTTGGGCCGAGGTGCTGTCCGGAGGAGGCCCCCCGACGCCCGTCTCAAGTCCGCCAAAGATCGTCGTGCCATAAAGGTTGCCGTTTTGGTCGATATGCAACTTGGCGTAGGGGTAGGACCCATCGGAGCAGTTCGGGTAGCCGGGGAACGGGAGATTCTGATTTTGGCAGAAAGAATAGAGAACCGACTGGGTCCCGTTCGACGAAATCTTGTACACTACGCCGTTGCCTTGCGTTCCCAGCTCTCCGCCGTTGGTTCCGCCCTCTCCTGCAACACCGTAGAGATTGCCCGCGGGATCGCCGACCACGCCTCCGAGGGGCACGGACCCGTCAGTTCCGCCCTGGAACGAGTAGACCACCGAATAGGTCCCTTGCGGCGAGATCTTGAAGACCAGGCCGTTTCCGGAACTGGCGTTCACGCCGCTGGCCAATCCGCCAAGAGTTGCTGTGCCGTAGATATTGCCGAACCGGTCGTGGTGCAGCTTGCCATCGGGATAGGAGCCGTCGGCGCAGCCGGGCACCGTGCCCGGCGGCGAGTTAGTAGAAGAGCAGAAGGCGTGCAGCGTGGTCAAGGTTGGATTGGCCAGCGCGGCGCTGCCGATAGACGAAACCAGGACAGCGCCGCCCGCCGCAAGTCCTCGTCCCCATGAAGATGGCTTCTTCCTGTGGCTTTCTTTGTTGGTATTCATCACGTTTTCCCTCCATTTTAGATCGATCGTCGTGTTCATGAGCGACTCGACGATCAGGATCGATGTCTCATCACAGAATCAAAACATTGTCGGTGTGTGAGTTCCCTCCTTGTGCTCGAACAGCACACTTCAGTCTGCGCCGACTCGTCCCGTCAGGCAGAAGGGCATTTTGCAGCCGTAATGAACTCTCCCCCCGACAGCGTTGCGCGGGGATAGTCGACATGGAACGGCGTTACGCGTTGAAGATGCGCTCAGGTGTGGGAGACAGGGGGGCCGCGCGGCGCGCAGGGCGACAATTCTGGCGTCTTAAGCAACACATCCCTATGAAACTTAGAAGTTAGAAGCGAGCCGCTATCTGACGAGTGAAACGTCAAGCCGGGGCATCGATCAAAGACAAAATCGATGCTCCTCCCCTGACATAAAGGGCAGAAGGAGTCGTTACAAAGATGGTTTGAGGAAGACCGCGAATACTGCGTCGGGGAGACGCTCTCGCCCTTCGCCGATTGCACGCATGTCAAGGACTGATAGGGGCTTGTTCGCGGCGCCGCATTTGCAGTGATAATAGACACGGCCAGATAAAAGGCGCAGACGACCCTCGCCACAAAGGCGATCGAAACATGCACTCCAATGATACGATCGCCCGCCGCCCAAGACATGAGATTTTTCTCCCATGGTCCGCTCAATTGAGCACGGTTTTCGGGCGGCGTCAACGAGGGCTGCAAAGTTGTACACCGCGGTCAAAGTTGTACACCGCGGTCGAACGAAAGATCGCTGGTCGATTGCTCTGCGCGCCGAAGGTAAGGAAAATGCTGGGTTTTCGCCGAGTTTGAAAACGGCGGCGAGCGGGCGCGAGTCGCATCTCCTTCCACGGCGTTCTTCGCTTCGGAACTCGTGGCTGACACATTTAATCTGCTCGAATCGCCCAAAGGATACGCGAAACGCTCTGATCCCACGGTGTTCGCCGCCACTCACGCATCACCTCGCGACTCCGCGCAATCGCCGCCATGACGCTTTCGTTTTATCTGATCCGCGTTTGCCGCGCCCCTGACCATCCTCGTGGATCAATATGCCGCGCCGCGCGCAGGCGGTCTTTCATCAGTCGGTCGGCTCGCTTGTTCGGCGATCTCTGTCTTGACTCCAGCATAGGCAGGGCTGGTCAGCGTCTCGAGGAATGCGACGAGATCGTCCTGTTGCTGGTCGCTGAGGTAAAGCGGACGAATGCCGCTGGAAAGATAGGGATTGACCGAAGGATCACTCGGGCTTCTGCCGCCGTCGTTGTAGTGTTTCACTACGTCTTTGAGTGTCTTGAGCGAGCCATCATGCATGTAAGGGGCCGTCACGGCGATGTTTCGCAGCGTCGGGGTCTTGAAGGCGCCGATATCGTCGAAGTGCGCGCCCCTGATTGCGATGCGTCCGAGTTCCAAGACCATAGGGTCGTGCAGAACGGCCTTATGGACTGTCGCCCTCGGTCGTTGGAACTCATCCACGAAGCGAGGGACTTCCGCCTGAATCTTGTTGATGCCAACGCCAGTGTTGTGGAAACGATTATCCGTAAAAATCGCGTTATCTTGCTCGATCACATGGCAGGACACGCAGCGGCCCTGGCCGACGAACACCTCGAAGCCGCGCTGGGCGGCCTTGCTGATCGCATCGGTCTCGTGCGCAAAACGCCAGCGGTCAAATGGCGAGTCGCCGGAGATGAGCGTGCGCTCGAAGCTCGCGATCGCTTTTTTCACGTGCTCGATCGTGATCTCCTCGCCGTGGACGTCGAACACCTTCTTGAAGGCCGCGGCGTATGCGTTATCCGCGCGCAGATAGTCGAGGAACGGATCGTAAGACGTGAGGCCCATCTCGATCGGATTGAATGGCGGAATGCGCGACTGATCCTCGAGCGAGTATGTGCGCCCGTCCCAAAACAGGGTCTGGTAATACGCCGCGTTGACCACCGTTGGCGCGTTGCGCTGGCCGAATTGGCCGCGGATGCCGCGCGAGGTCTTTAGCGGACTGTCTGTGAAAGCCTTCGCGTCGTCGTGACAGGTGCTGCAGGAAATCGTTCCGTCCGCAGAAAAATGTTTGTCGTGGAAAAGCTTGCTTCCGAGCGCGATCTTCTCGGGAGATTGCGGATTGTCTGCGGGAATAGGGACGGGAGGCAGGCCCAAGGGTTCGGCGGCGCAAGGCTCCGCGGCGCCGCAGGCCCATGCGGCCACGGCCAGCGCCATAGTTGTTGATCGCAGCCTCCTCATTTGCCTCTCCCAACCGCAAGACATCGAGCGGCGCCAGCGAAGCCCAGATCTCGTTAATGCCGCAAGCCCAGATGGGAACAATTCTGCTCCGATATCAGCGGCATGGCAACAAGCGTCATCCCACCGAAGAGAAACGCGTCTTTCGCCAATGGTTTCTCCGACTGACTTATGGGGCCTTCCCTAGCGGGAGCTCTCGCCGGGAGCTCGAATTGGAGGGATGGATCATGCGAACGGCAATCTCTGTGCTCGGAATCGACATCGGCAAGAACGTCTGCAGCCTCGTCGGGCTCGACGCTTTCGGAGGAGTCGTGCTGCGGCGACGCGTCAAGCGGGAGACTTTGATCGCGCTGGAGGAGCAGCTGCCACCCTGCATTCATCGTCGCGATGGAGGCTTGTTGCGGCGCGCATCATCTCGGCCGGATCTTCGCCGCGCACGGGCACGAGGTGCGCCTGATGTCGCCGGAATATGTGCGTCCTTACGTCAAGGCTCAGAAAAACGACGACCGCGACGCCGAAGGGATCGCCGAAGCCGCGACGCGCCCGACCATGCGCTTCGTCGAACTGAAGGAGCAGGCTCAACTCGACATGTAGACGCTGCATCACTCGCACGACCGGCTGATCGGCGAACGCACGGCTTTGATCAATCAGCTGCGGGCGATTCTGCTTGAACGCGGCATCGTCGTCGCGAAGCAAAGGCGCAATCTCGAGAAGTTCGTCGCGGGCTTATTGGAAGCCTCGGATCATCGCGGCCTAAGCGAAAGAATGCGGACTTTGTCCGCCGACATGCGCGCGCAATGGATGGAGCTCGATCGGCGCATCAGAGCCTTCGACGCCGAGTTCTTCGCCTTCTTACGGGATACGTCGGATGCGCGCCTTCTTGCGAGCATCCCAGGCATCGGTCCGCTAATCGCTTCGGCTCTGATCGCGGCGATCGGCGCAGGAGAAGCTTTCGAACATGGACGCGGTCTTTCCGCTTGGCTGGGCCTGTTCCGCGCCAGCGACGACCGGCGGCAAGCCCAAGCTTCTCGGGATCAGCAAACGCGGGAACAGATATTTACGCAGGATGCTGATCCACGAAGCGCGCGCGGCGACGCCGCATGTCGCGGAATACAAAACCCCGCTTGGGAGCTGGCTGAAGGACTTGCTCGTCAGGGTCCACAGGAACGTCGCCGTCGTGACGCTGGCCAATAAGATGGCCCGGATCGCCTGGGCGGTGCAGCGCCGCAAGGAGGCCTTCATGGCGAAGGATCAACCGTCGAAGGCGATCGCGGCGGAGTGAAGATTGGCCCGATCGGCGAAAAATGCGCTGACGGGTCCAGGGTGTCGGCGGGTGGGTGAATCGAAGATGGCCTGACAGTCGACCGGCGTTCCGGAAGCCTGATGTTGAAAACGGCGCTTGACGCCGGGACTTTTAAGAGGACCGGGACGTGCGTATCTCCATCTTGGCCAGGGCCTCGAGCCCAAAGGCCGGATAAGTTGAAGCAGACTGATCATCGCCGCCCTCGATCAAGCCCCTTGCAGACGGGGCGGGCCATACGTTTCAACAGCCTGCTAGATCTCCACCTCCGCCTGGGCATTTCTAACCCCGCGCGGTTTCCCTCTGTCCGTCTTTGGCTGAAGCAGCTATGATGCTTATCGAAACTGCGCCAGCTTGGCGAAGAGATCGGCGAGAAAGAGCTCCTCTTTCTCTCGCAGAAAGAAATGACCGCCCTCAAACAGCGTCACATCCGTCCGTCGAGAAGACTCAAGGCTCCAGGCGTATAAGCCTTCGAGCTTGACCTCATCGCTCAAGCCTCCAGACACAAAGATGTCGAGATCGAGGGGCATTTCTGAGAGCCGCCTGAAGCTTCTACAGGCCGAAAAATCCGCATTGGCGAGCGCGACTGTGAGGCGCAACAACTCTGGATGGTCGAACAATTCCGAGGGCGTTCCCCGCAGTTCCCGGAGCTCGTCGATGATCGCGTCGTCGTTGTCCAATCGCGCGAGCCGCGTGTCGTCGCGGAAAGTGGGCGCGGAGCAGCCTGCGACAAAGAGCGCGACCGGAAGCTGCTTTCGATTCGCACACAAGCCGTGAGCAATTCCATAAGCAAGCAGGGCACCGAAGCTATGTCCACAAAGAGCAAAGGGGCCTGAAAGTTGTTCCGCAAGCTCGTTCGTCAGCTGCGCGGTTAGTCGCTCGAAGTCAGGTATCGGAGGCTCCCCAGAACGCATGCCGCGCCCCGGCAGCTCGACAGGTTCGATCCTCAGCCAATGTGGCGCTTTTCGCCGCCAGGGAAAATATATTGCTGCGCTCGCGCCTGCGCAGGGGAGGCAATAGAGGGTGATGGTTTGGTTCGGCATGGCCTCGAAGATGTCGACACTGTTGCTCCCCTCCTGTCCCAGATCGCATTCTCGGGCGCGGGTCTTATGGAGCAGCCTCTCCTCACTCGCTAACATACCTAGTTTTGATCCGATAGCTTCTGCGCACGAAGCGCGCCGAATCCGATGTTTCGCTGGGCAGCGAAGCAATTACCTGGCGCGCTTTGCCGAGTGCGGCTCATGGCGCGGGAAGCGGCGCCGCTTGCGTCGCGTGGAGCGCCGCGACTGATCGACGCGGGCAGGTCAGCGTCGAAAAGCGCGCGAGAAAACCAAGCCTCCCGCAAAGCCCCCTGGCGGCCGCTTCAAACAACGCCGCGCCTCCAAGCTGTGGTTCTCGACAGGCGACCGCCAGATCCAATTGATCCAATCCGGCCGGCTACGCAATTCGAAACCCGTCGGCTCGGCGTTGGCATCCACCTAATGGAGATGTATGCATGCATGAGTGGGCACGCGGCTAGGCACGCTTCGCGGTAACCGATCCGCCTGTCCGGGTTAAGAATTTGCGATGCAAAGGGAGTGGGCGCGATGGCGGACGTGTTCCAAACCGTGGATGAGCGCGAACGAATGAGCGGCGAGGAGTTCGCCGAACTCTACGTGAAACGAAGACGCCCGGTGCTACTGAAGCGAGCTTTGTCCGGGTGCTCTGCGCTCTCTCGTTGGACTCTCGATTATCTTCGCCGGTGCTCGGGAGACATGATCGTCCCGCTCAAGAGTTGGAACGGTGCGGGCATCGCGATGACCCACATGCGCTTCCATGACTACGCCGACCAACTCGAGCGGTATGAATCCGCTATGGGTGATCGCGGGTCGAACGCCGCCGAACGACCTGCTTATCTTCATGACATTCCCCTCAAGAGTATTTTGCCGGAGGTGGAGGCGGCGCTCGAACAGTTTCCAAACCAATACTTCCCCATCTGGTATCGTTCGATGTGGTCCGATTTTGCCCAGTTTTTTTTGGGGCCGGCGGGCAGCATCACACCGTTGCACTTCGATAGTCTTTTGACGCATAATTTATTTTTTCAGATCGTCGGTCGAAAGCGTTTCGTCCTTATCCCCGCTCAGCAGCTGAAGTTTTGCTACCCGTACAAATGGCGATGGTGCAGGGTCGACGTCGAGCAACCCGACTTTGACCGCTATCCCGATTACCGACGCGCGCACGCGGTCGAAGTCGTTTTGGAGCCTGGAGACGGCTTGTATTTTCCCTCCGGCACGTTGCATCATGTCCGAAGTCTAGATCTTGGTTTGTCCTTCAATGTCGATTGGCACACGCAGGAGAGCGCCGCCGCGGGACTCGTCGCTGTCGCCCGAGGCATGCCGTTAAGAAATTTCTATTACAATGCTCTCATCGCATCAGGACTGTGGCTCGGCGCGCCCGCGAAGCAGGTGTACCCCTACTACCGCTCCTATCTCGACTACGTGTCGTGACGCCGGTCGCGGGGACAGCGACAGCAAAACCGCAGGAGATAGGGGGTCTTGATCCAGCGTTCGTGCTAGAGTCTTTCCGACTTAGGCTGAAGCGTATCCAGCGCCCTTGAGGTATGCGGCGCATTCTTGTGGCGGAAAGTCATCGAGGAGAATCCCGACCCTTCGCCAGAGCGCGTCGATGGTTCTCTCCTCGGCCTTGCGCAACATGCGTTTTAGCTTCGAGAACACCTGTTCGATCGGATTGAGGTCGGGCGAGTATTTGGGCAGGAAGATGAGGCGCGCGCCTTTCGCGCGAATGGCTTCTCTGACGGCGGCGCTCTTATGCGAGCCGAGATTGTCCATGACGACGACATCTCCCGGCGAGAGCGTCGGCGCCAAAATCTGTTCGACATAAGCGAGGAAGCTTTCGCCGTTGATCGGCCCGTCGAACACGCAAGGCGCGGTGATTTGGTCGCAGCGCAAGGCTGCGAGAAAGGTCGTGGTCTTCCAATGGCCGTATGGAGCCTTGGCGAAGAGCGCGAGACCGCGCTCCGTCCAGCCATGGGTGCGCGTCATATTGGTTTTCGCCCAAGTTTCGTCGATGAAGACGAGGCGCTTCGGGTCAAGCTTCGACTGGATCTTTTTCCAGCGCGCGCGATGGCGCGCGACGTCGGGCCGATCCTGTTCGGCGGGCAGAAGCGTTTTTTTTGAAGCTGATTTTCTCCTTGCGCAAGAAACGCCACAAGGTGTCGCAGGACACGACCACGCCGCGTTCGCGCAATTCGCCAAGCAGCGCGTGAAGGGTCAAATCCGGC
This sequence comes from Methylocystis bryophila, assembly GCF_027925445.1. Classification (NCBI taxonomy): domain Bacteria; kingdom Pseudomonadati; phylum Pseudomonadota; class Alphaproteobacteria; order Hyphomicrobiales; family Methylocystaceae; genus Methylocystis; species Methylocystis bryophila. The sequence continues at coordinate 110,347 of NZ_AP027150.1, read as the reverse complement.
TTCTCGGCAAGGCGCGCCAGCAGAAAATCGCGCTGGCCCGCGAGCAGATAGGGACGCTTGCCGCCCATAGGCTTCGCCGCCGCGCTGCCCGTCGACCGCGCTGCTCGCGCGAAACGCACCGAACTCGCGACGCTCACCTGCATGAGCGCCGCCGCCGCCCGAACCGTCAACCCACTCAACACCAACGCAGCAACACGCTCACGAAGATCATTCGAGTAGGGTCGCGCCATTCCTTCCGGCCTCCGAATCCCGGCCGCCCATTTGAATCAGATCGCGCCACAAAAGGGAATCCCTCGCCGATTCAGTCAGTGTCGGAAAGACTCTAGCCTTAGATTTTTAGTCCCGGCGTTTTCTGGAGCGGATCGATTGTGAATCGTTCTGGCTCGGATGTCCAGCATTTGCAGATGAACTCGTATGCGTGAGGCCTTTCAGCCGGCGGCCAAAGTTGTAAGTGTCGATGAAGTCAGCGAGATGGCGTCGCAACTGGTCACGATTTTCGTAATGATAACGTTCGACGGTTGCGCCTTTGATCGTGCCGCTCGTGCGCTCGACCCGTCCATTCGTCCTAGGATGGTTGATCTTGGCGAAGCGATGCTCGATCCCATTCTACGTGAATGCTAAAAATCGCCAAGCCTGCAATCAACCAGGACCCCTCCCGCAAAATTACCCGAGCGCGCAGATTCGCAAAAGCGGCGCTCCCAATTCAAATTTCCGGCGCCAGCTCTTGCAACGCGAGAATAATGCGCTGGTGAACATAAGGATCGCGGACGATCGTTTCGTGATTCCCGTCGACTATTTCTGTGATGACCCTCCCCGTAGTAAGCCTCCCCCAGTCGCAAGGGGGATTGCCGCTCGCGTCAATCGCTTTGCGCGCCCACCAAATATAGATTGGTGAATTTATATGCTTCAAGACAACGCTATTAACTAACTCTACAGAGCTCTCGCTTTCTGTATAAAGGAAATTCATTAGGTCAGCCGATATATTTGACCAAAATCCGTTCTGTTGTCCCCATAATGCGGCATAGACGTATCGTTCCCTGTCGGATAGCCGTGACGAGACTTGCTCGAGCTCCCCCCGGTCAGAGGGGCTCAAGCCATCTGTTATTTTTACACCTTCGATTTCAGCGAAATTCTCCAAATAATCCAACACAGTCGACTCAGTTTGTCGTGGTGTCTCTGGATCTGGTTGGTCTCTCTGTCCAAAAGAGGTGTCGAGAAGGCCTAAAAAGGCGACCTCTTGACCTTGTTCTTCGAGTATCGCAGCCATGTGGAGGGCAATGATGCCTCCCATGCTCCAGCCTAACAGGATATACGGACCATTTTGTTGCAGTCGGCGGATCAAACCCACGTAGTCTATCGCGATTTCCTCGATGGACTTGCTCACGTGATTCGGGTTGATCAAGCTCCGAGATTGAATGCCATAGACTGGCCGCGTACCACTCATGGCGTCGGCGAGAGCCTGGTATCGAATGATCGACCCGCCGCCGGGATGAACGCAGTACATGGGAGCTTTCGCGGAACCATCGCGGATCAAGACCAAAGGAGAGTACTCGCGATCGCCATCGGCCGAGATCCAGTCTGCGAGATGCGCTATCGTGGGCGCCTGAAAGATCGCGGTAACTGGAAGATGGCTGCACAGCGAACGCCGGATGCGCTCCACGAGCTTCACTCCAGAGAGCGAGTCGCCACCGAGATGGAAAAAGTTGTCGTTGACGCCGACACGTGGGAGACGCAGCACGTCGCGAAAGTCCCGAGCGAGAACCCACTCGGTGACGGTCCGCGGTGCGACATATTGGTGCGCCTGTTGACCAGCAATGTCGGGCGCCGGCAGCGTCTTGCGGTCGATCTTGCCATTTGAGGTCAGCGGCAGGGCGTCGAGCGTCACGAACGCCGACGGAATCATGTAGTCGGGAAGCTGTGATGTCGCGAGCTCCCGCAGCTCCTCAACCCACCGATTTGGGCTGGCGAGAAGTCTCGGCGGCGACCGCTCGATGTTCGTCACGGCTCCCGGGCGTCGCGCATAAATATTATAGAGCCCGGTTCCGCCAAGTTCCACGTCCTGATCCTCGACGGCGTCGAATCCGTGCCTCCTCAGCAGCTCCAAGATCTTACGGCGCCGATCGTCCACGTCATGAACCTCAACGACCAGCTGCTCGATCTTGCTCCAATCCAGCTCTTCAATGCCTTGCAACACTTCAAATTCCGCATTTTCTACGTCAATCTTTAGCAGGTCAATGCGCTCCACGCCCGTCTCGCGCAACACGGAGGACAACGTTCTCATCTTGCAATCGACGTTTTCAAATTCCAGGCGCGTGGCGAGCAACTCATCGAGATCGCGGTCGGACGCCCCCTCTCCACTGCCGAACTTCAAAAAGCTCTTCACGACGCCTTGGACATCCGCGCCCCCCATTCCGGAGAGCACTGTCGCGTGAGGATAGTAGCGGAAGGTCACCAGACGCTCGGCGTCGCCAAGAGCGCAGTCGAAGAGGCGGGCGTTAAGCCCGTGCAGCGCGGCGTTGGCGCGTAAGGCTTCAAATACCTCGGGGATTGGCTCGAAGGCGAACAGCTTGACATCGTCCGCCTGTTGGGCCGCGTATAGTGAGAACATTCCGATATTGGCGCCGACGTCAAAGACGCAGTCGCCCGGGCCAATCCGAATCCCATGCTTCGCGTAGCATTTGTCGGAAAAGATCTCCTTGTGCAAGAATTCAATTTCGCTCTGGTTTTTGTGCAGAGCCAGCCCGCCGTCGGGAAACTCAAATTGTAAGAGGTTCTCGATCACTCCGTCTTTCTGCATGCGCAACAGGCGCCCTAGCTTTGCGCCTTGGCTCGCGTTCGGCGTAACATATGCGACCAGACGGCCGCCGCGTGCCCCCTCTTCCTGCGCAATGACGACTGCATCCCCGGAGCTTGGATGGCGGCGCAAAACCGCCTCGATCTCGCCCAGCTCGATGCGAAAGCCGCGGATCTTGACCTGATGATCAATCCGCCCGAGGAACTCGATGTCGCCGTCGGCGCGGTGGCGGGCCAGATCTCCGGTGCGGTAAAGCCGCGCCCCCGCCCCTCCGAACGGGTCCGGCAAAAACCGCTCCGCCGTCAGATCCGCGCGGCCCAAATAGCCGCGCGCCAGACCCGCGCCTCCAATGTAAAGCTCCCCCGCCGCCCCAATCGGGACAGGCTGCATCCGCCCGTCGAGAAGATATATCTGCGTGTTCCAGATCGGTCGCCCAATCGGCGCGTAGCCCGTCGTTTCCTCAGCGCCGCAGTCATAGGCGGTCACGTCGACCGAGGCCTCGGTCGGGCCGTAGAGATTATGAAGCCTTAGCTGCGGCGCGTCGCGGCGCGCCAGGGCGGCAGGCAGCGCCTCACCACTGCAGATGACGCGCCGTAGGCTCTTGAACTGAGAGAGCGCGAATCGACTCACGAAGGCTTGCAGCATCGAGGGCACGAAGTGCAGCGTGGTCACGCCCTCGCGTTCGATCAGCGCGGCGAGCCGCTGCGGCAGGCGGTGGTCCCCAACCGCCGCCACGACGAGACGCGCCCCGACCGCAAGCGGCCAGAAGAACTCCCAGACCGACACGTCGAAGCTAGACGGCGTTTTCTGCAGCACTGCGTCGCTTGGCTCCAGCTCATAGCGCGCCTGCATCCAGGCGATGCGGTTCACGATGCCGCCGTGACTGACGCCGACCCCCTTAGGGGCGCCGGTTGAGCCTGAGGTGTAGATGACATAGGCGAGGTTATGGGGGGCGGCGACGGGGACCGGGTTGTCTGGGCTGAGCGTCGAGATGGTGTGGTCGTGCGCGTCGAGCAGGAGCGCGTTGACCCGCTCGGGCAGGCGGTCGCGCAACCGCGCCTGGGTGAGCACGAGCCGCGGCTTGGCGTCCTCCAGCATGAAGCCGATGCGCTCGCGCGGATAGTCCGGGTCGAGGGGCAGATAGGCGCCGCCGGCTTTGAGAATGGCGAGCAGGCCGACCACCATCTCGAGCGAGCGCTCGACGCAGATCCCGACGAGCGCGTCGGGGCCGACGCCCAGGCTGCGCAAATGATGCGCCAGCTGGTTGGCCCTCGCGTTCAGCTCGCCATAGGCGAGCTGCGCGTCTTCGAACACCACCGCCGTCGCCGCGGGCGTCTGCGCCGCGCGATCCTCGAACAGCTCATGCAGCAGACGATCCCTGGGATAGTCGGCGGCGGTCTGGTTCCACTCCACCAGAATGCGCCGGCGCTCCGCCTCCGGCAGCACGTCGATCGTCCGCGCGGCGGCGTTTGGCTCGGTCTCGAGCGCTGCGACGAGCCGCTCCAGCGCCGCCTGCATGAAGGCGCAGAGGCGATTGGGATCAAGCGGGCTTTGCGTCTGCGCCGTCAGCCGGACGCCTTCGCCCAGATCGTCCACCGAGAGCGTGAGCGGATAATTGGTGCGCTCCTGGGTGTCGAGCACCTCAATCCCGCTCCACGCCCGGCTTGTCTCGTTTGCGGCTTGCGCCGGGGCCGGGCTATGGCGAAAGTTCAACAGCGCCGAAAACAACGGCGCTGGCGCTGCGACCCCGCTGCAGCGTTGCGCCAGAGCCAGCGAAGCGTGCTCATGCCGGAGCAGGTCCGTCAGCAGCCCGTGCATGCGCCGCGCGCCGTCCGCCACGCCCTCCGCCCCGACCTGAGCCCGCACGGGCAAGGTGTTGATGAACATGCCCAGCGCTCGATCGGCTCCGGCGCCGCCCTGCATCCGGCCAAACAGCACCGTGCCGAACACCACATCCTCGCGTCCCGAGACGCGGGCGAGAACCTGCGCGAAGGCCTGGTGGCACAGGCTCGCCGCGCTCACCCCGAGCGCCCGCGCCCGCTCCCGCAGACGCCGCGCCAGGGCCGGGGCGAGATCAAGCCGCGCTTCGTCGATCCCGGAGCCGTCGCCCTGCGCGTCCACCAGGCCGAACGGGGCCGTCGGCTCGCTCACATCGCCCAGCATCGCTTGGAAAAACGCTTCATGCTCCGCCGGGCTCACCCCCAGCCGCGCCTGCGCCACGAAGTTGCGGAACGACGCGGGCGCAGAAAGCCGATCCGCCTCCCCGGCTAGATGCGCCTGCGCCTCTTCGACCAGGATCTCCAACGTGGTGTGGTCCATCGCCAGATGGTGCGCCAGCAACAGCAGCAGCCAGCGGCGCTTGGGAGCGTCGTAGGCGAGGAAGCCGCGCAGCAGCGGCGCCTGCCGCACGTCGAGCCGGAAACGCCGCGGATCGAAGCGTTCGCGCAGCTGCTGCGCAACGTCGCCCGCCGCAGGGTCGAGCGAGGCCTCCTCGACGCTCAGAGGCGCCGCACGCCACACAACTTGCACCGGCTCGGGCAGGCCCTCCCAGGCCACCGCCGTGCGCAAAATGTCGTGGCGCGCGATCATCGCCTGCAAGGCGACCAGAAAAGCCTCGAGCCGCTCGCGCCCGTCAAATGAAAGCAACGTCGGCAACAGATAAGGGTCGCCGCTGGCGGCCATCAGATGGTGGAACAATATGCCTTCCTGCAGCGGCGTCAGCGGGTAGATGTCCTGCACGTTGGACGCCCCGCCCGGAACCCTGCCGACGACGCGATCGATGTCGCCCTGGCTGAGCTGCGCCAGGGGGAGCATCTCCGGCGTGATGGCGGCGCAGCCTTGCGCAATGAGGTTTGGCGGAACGAGGACCTCGGCGCGCCGCCCCGCCTCGGCGGCCAGGGCGGCCGGCGTCGGACTGACGAACAGCGCCCGCACATCGGCCTGCAAGCCTTCCTGGCGCATCCGCTCGATCAGCGTCACCGCCAGCAGGGAGTGGCCGCCGAGCTCGAAGAAATTGTCCTCGACGCCGACGCGCTCGAGACCCAGCGTCTGGGCCCAGATGCGGCACAGCGCGGCCTCCGTGGCGGTGCGCGGGGCGACATAGCGATGCGCTTGCAGCGCGCCGAGATCGGGCGCGGGCAGCGCCTTGCGGTCGACCTTGCCGTTCGCGGTCAGCGGCAGGGCGTCAAGCGTCACGAAGGCCGACGGAAGCATGTAGTCGGGCAGATGCGCCTGCAGCGCCGCCCGCAGCTCCCCCGCCGCCGGCGTCGTCCCTTCCCGGCCCGCCACATAAGCGACCAGCCGCTTGTCGCCCGGCTGATCCTCGCGCGCCAGCACCGCCGCCTCACGCACCCCGGCAATGCGGGAGAGCGCCGCCTCGATCTCGCCCAGCTCGATGCGAAAGCCGCGGATCTTGACCTGATGATCAATCCGCCCGAGGAACTCGATGTCGCCGTCGGCGCGGTGGCGGGCTAGATCTCCGGTGCGGTAAAGCCGCGCCCCCGCCCCTCCGAACGGGTCCGGCAAAAACCGCTCCGCCGTCAGATCCGCGCGGCCCAAATAGCCGCGCGCCAGACCCGCGCCTCCAATGTAAAGCTCCCCCGCCGCCCCAATCGGGACAGGCTGCATCCGCCCGTCGAGAAGATATATCTGCGTGTTCCAGATCGGTCGCCCAATCGGCGCGTAGCCCGTCGTTTCCTCAGCGCCGCAGTCATAGGCGGTCACGTCGACCGAGGCCTCGGTCGGGCCGTAGAGATTATGAAGCCTTAGCTGCGGCGCGTCGCGGCGCGCCAGGGCGGCAGGCAGCGCCTCACCACTGCAGATGACGCGCCGTAGGCTCTTGAACTGAGAGAGCGCGAATCGACTCACGAAGGCTTGCAGCATCGAGGGCACGAAGTGCAGCGTGGTCACGCCCTCGCGTTCGATCAGCGCGGCGAGCCGCTGCGGCAGGCGGTGGTCCCCAACCGCCGCCACGACGAGACGCGCCCCGACCGCAAGCGGCCAGAAGAACTCCCAGACCGACACGTCGAAGCTAGACGGCGTTTTCTGCAGCACTGCGTCGCTTGGCTCCAGCTCATAGCGCGCCTGCATCCAGGCGATGCGGTTCACGATGCCGCCGTGACTGACGCCGACCCCCTTAGGGGCGCCGGTTGAGCCTGAGGTGTAGATGACATAGGCGAGGTTATGGGGGGCGGCGACGGGGACCGGGTTGTCTGGGCTGAGCGTCGAGATGGTGTGGTCGTGCGCGTCGAGCAGGAGCGCGTTGACCCGCTCGGGCAGGCGGTCGCGCAACCGCGCCTGGGTGAGCACGAGCCGCGGCTTGGCGTCCTCCAGCATGAAGCCGATGCGCTCGCGCGGATAGTCCGGGTCGAGGGGCAGATAGGCGCCGCCGGCTTTGAGAATGGCGAGCAGGCCGACCACCATCTCGAGCGAGCGCTCGACGCAGATCCCGACGAGCGCGTCGGGGCCGACGCCCAGGCTGCGCAAATGATGCGCCAGCTGGTTGGCCCTCGCGTTCAGCTCGCCATAGGCGAGCTGCGCGTCTTCGAACACCACCGCCGTCGCCGCGGGCGTCTGCGCCGCGCGATCCTCGAACAGCTCATGCAGCAGACGATCCCTGGGATAGTCGGCGGCGGTCTGGTTCCACTCCACCAGAATGCGCCGGCGCTCCGCCTCGCCCAACAGCGGCAGCTCGCTGAGGCGCCGTTCGGGATCGGCGACGATCCCCTCGAGAAGCGTGCAATAATGCCCCGCGAGCCGCTCGATCGTGCCCGCGTCAAACAGCGCCGTCGCATATTCGAACGATGCGTTCAGCCCCTCTCCTGTGTCGATCACCGCGAGAGTAAGATCGAACTTTGACGCGCCGCTCTCCGTCGCGACAGGCTCCGCCCGCAGCCCGCTGAGTGTCAGCTCCTGCATCGGCGCGTTCTGCAAGACGAACATCACCTGGAACAGCGGGTCGCGGCTCAAGTCCCGCACCGGCTGCACCTCTTCCACCAGCCGCTCAAACGGCAGATCCTGATGCGCCTGAGCCCCCAGCGCCGTCTCGCGCACTCGCGCCAAAAGCGTCCGGAAGCTCGGATCGCCAGAAAGATCCGTGCGCAACACCAAGGTGTTGACAAAAAATCCGATCAGCCCTTCAAGCTCGACGCGGCGGCGGTTGGCGACCGGCGTCCCGACGCTGACATCGTTCTGCCCGCTATAGCGCGACAGTAGCAGCTGGAACCCCGCTAAAAGCACCATGAACAGCGTCGCCCCCTCCCGCCGGCCCAGGCGAGCGAGGCCCTCCGCGACCCGCTGCGGCACCTCGAAACCGTAGGTTGCTCCGGCATGGTCCTGAACCGCCGGACGCGGACGATCCGTCGGCAAATTAAGCGCGGGCGCCCCAGCCAGCCTCTCCCGCCAATAGGCAAGCTGGCGATCCAGAACCGCGCCAGCCAACCAGTCCCGCTGCCAAACCGCGTAATCGGCGTATTGAATCGAAAGATCCGGCAACGGCGATGGCCGTCCCGCCGCAAAAGCCTCATACAAAGTGACGAACTCGCGGAGCAAAACATCCGTCGACCAGCCGTCCGTCACGATGTGGTGCAAGGTGAACGCCACAATGTGCTCGCGCTCCCCCGTCGCTGGGCGAAACCCCAGATCCAGCACCAGCACCCGCAGCAGTGGGCCAACCGCCAGATCGAACGGCCGTCGCGCCGCCTCGCTCAAAAGCCGCTGCGCCTCGACTTCCTGCGCCGCCTGATCAAGACCGCTCAAATCGACAACCGGCGCCGCGAGCTCGAGCGCCGGCGCGATCACCTGCGCCGCCACCCCGTCCCGAACCACAAACGTCGTGCGAAGCGCCTCATGCCGCTGAACGATCGCATTGACCGCAAGGCTGAACGCCGCGACATTCAACTCGCCCAGCAAGCGCAAGGCCGCCGGAACGTTGTAGGAGGCCTCGCCAGGACTCAGCTGCTCCATAAACCACAGACGACGCTGCGCAAAAGAAAGCGGCAGACTACCCTCCCGCTCCGCCCGTCGGACCTCCGGTGATGCGGCCTCCCCGGCCTCGAATTCGGCGGCGTCCATCGCCCGCGCGAACTCTGCGATCGTGGCGGCGGCAAACAAGCTGCGCAACGCCACTTCCCGCCCAAATTCCCGCCTTATCCGGGAAATCACTTGCACCGCCAGCAGGGAGTGGCCGCCGAGCTCGAAGAAATTGTCCTCGACGCCGACGCGCTCGAGACCCAGCGTCTGGGCCCAGATGCGGCACAGCGCGGCCTCCGTGGCGGTGCGCGGGGCGACATAGCGATGCGCTTGCAGCGCGCCGAGATCGGGCGCGGGCAGCGCCTTGCGGTCGACCTTGCCGTTCGCGGTCAGCGGCAGGGCGTCAAGCGTCACGAAGGCCGACGGAAGCATGTAGTCGGGCAGATGCGCCTGCAGCGCCGCCCGCAGCTCCCCCGCCGCCGGCGTCGTCCCTTCCCGGCCCGCCACATAAGCGACCAGCCGCTTGTCGCCCGGCTGATCCTCGCGCGCCAGCACCGCCGCCTCACGCACCCCGGCAATGCGGGAGAGCGCCGCCTCGATCTCGCCCAGCTCGATGCGAAAGCCGCGGATCTTGACCTGATGATCAATCCGCCCGAGGAACTCGATGTCGCCGTCGGCGCGGTGGCGGGCTAGATCTCCGGTGCGGTAAAGCCGCGCCCCCGCCCCTCCGAACGGGTCCGGCAAAAACCGCTCCGCCGTCAGATCCGCGCGGCCCAAATAGCCGCGCGCCAGACCCGCGCCTCCAATGTAAAGCTCCCCCGCCGCCCCAATCGGGACAGGCTGCATCCGCCCGTCGAGAAGATATATCTGCGTGTTCCAGATCGGTCGCCCAATCGGCGCGTAGCCCGTCGTTTCCTCAGCGCCGCAGTCATAGGCGGTCACGTCGACCGAGGCCTCGGTCGGGCCGTAGAGATTATGAAGCCTTAGCTGCGGCGCGTCGCGGCGCGCCAGGGCGGCAGGCAGCGCCTCACCACTGCAGATGACGCGCCGTAGGCTCTTGAACTGAGAGAGCGCGAATCGACTCACGAAGGCTTGCAGCATCGAGGGCACGAAGTGCAGCGTGGTCACGCCCTCGCGTTCGATCAGCGCGGCGAGCCGCTGCGGCAGGCGGTGGTCCCCAACCGCCGCCACGACGAGACGCGCCCCGACCGCAAGCGGCCAGAAGAACTCCCAGACCGACACGTCGAAGCTAGACGGCGTTTTCTGCAGCACTGCGTCGCTTGGCTCCAGCTCATAGCGCGCCTGCATCCAGGCGATGCGGTTCACGATGCCGCCGTGACTGACGCCGACCCCCTTAGGGGCGCCGGTTGAGCCTGAGGTGTAGATGACATAGGCGAGGTTATGGGGGGCGGCGACGGGGACCGGGTTGTCTGGGCTGAGCGTCGAGATGGTGTGGTCGTGCGCGTCGAGCAGGAGCGCGTTGACCCGCTCGGGCAGGCGGTCGCGCAACCGCGCCTGGGTGAGCACGAGCCGCGGCTTGGCGTCCTCCAGCATGAAGCCGATGCGCTCGCGCGGATAGTCCGGGTCGAGGGGCAGATAGGCGCCGCCGGCTTTGAGAATGGCGAGCAGGCCGACCACCATCTCGAGCGAGCGCTCGACGCAGATCCCGACGAGCGCGTCGGGGCCGACGCCCAGGCTGCGCAAATGATGCGCCAGCTGGTTGGCCCTCGCGTTCAGCTCGCCATAGGCGAGCTGCGCGTCTTCGAACACCACCGCCGTCGCCGCGGGCGTCTGCGCCGCGCGATCCTCGAACAGCTCATGCAGCAGACGATCCCTGGGATAGTCGGCGGCGGTCTGGTTCCACTCCACCAGAATGCGCCGGCGCTCCGCCTCCGGCAGCACGTCGATCGTCCGCGCGGCGGCGTTTGGCTCGGTCTCGAGCGCTGCGACGAGCCGCTCCAGCGCCGCCTGCATGAAGGCGCAGAGGCGATTGGGATCAAGCGGGCTTTGCGTCTGCGCCGTCAGCCGGACGCCTTCGCCCAGATCGTCCACCGAGAGCGTGAGCGGATAATTGGTGCGCTCCTGGGTGTCGAGCACCTCAATCCCGCTCCACGCCCGGCTTGTCTCGTTTGCGGCTTGCGCCGGGGCCGGGCTATGGCGAAAGTTCAACAGCGCCGAAAACAACGGCGCTGGCGCTGCGACCCCGCTGCAGCGTTGCGCCAGAGCCAGCGAAGCGTGCTCATGCCGGAGCAGGTCCGTCAGCAGCCCGTGCATGCGCCGCGCGCCGTCCGCCACGCCCTCCGCCCCGACCTGAGCCCGCACGGGCAAGGTGTTGATGAACATGCCCAGCGCTCGATCGGCTCCGGCGCCGCCCTGCATCCGGCCAAACAGCACCGTGCCGAACACCACATCCTCGCGTCCCGAGACGCGGGCGAGAACCTGCGCGAAGGCCTGGTGGCACAGGCTCGCCGCGCTCACCCCGAGCGCCCGCGCCCGCTCCCGCAGACGCCGCGCCAGGGCCGGGGCGAGATCAAGCCGCGCTTCGTCGATCCCGGAGCCGTCGCCCTGCGCGTCCACCAGGCCGAACGGGGCCGTCGGCTCGCTCACATCGCCCAGCATCGCTTGGAAAAACGCTTCATGCTCCGCCGGGCTCACCCCCAGCCGCGCCTGCGCCACGAAGTTGCGGAACGACGCGGGCGCAGAAAGCCGATCCGCCTCCCCGGCTAGATGCGCCTGCGCCTCTTCGACCAGGATCTCCAACGTGGTGTGGTCCATCGCCAGATGGTGCGCCAGCAACAGCAGCAGCCAGCGGCGCTTGGGAGCGTCGTAGGCGAGGAAGCCGCGCAGCAGCGGCGCCTGCCGCACGTCGAGCCGGAAACGCCGCGGATCGAAGCGTTCGCGCAGCTGCTGCGCAACGTCGCCCGCCGCAGGGTCGAGCGAGGCCTCCTCGACGCTCAGAGGCGCCGCACGCCACACAACTTGCACCGGCTCGGGCAGGCCCTCCCAGGCCACCGCCGTGCGCAAAATGTCGTGGCGCGCGATCATCGCCTGCAAGGCGACCAGAAAAGCCTCGAGCCGCTCGCGCCCGTCAAATGAAAGCAACGTCGGCAACAGATAAGGGTCGCCGCTGGCGGCCATCAGATGGTGGAACAATATGCCTTCCTGCAGCGGCGTCAGCGGGTAGATGTCCTGCACGTTGGACGCCCCGCCCGGAACCCTGCCGACGACGCGATCGATGTCGCCCTGGCTGAGCTGCGCCAGGGGGAGCATCTCCGGCGTGATGGCGGCGCAGCCTTGCGCAATGAGGTTTGGCGGAACGAGGACCTCGGCGCGCCGCCCCGCCTCGGCGGCCAGGGCGGCCGGCGTCGGACTGACGAACAGCGCCCGCACATCGGCCTGCAAGCCTTCCTGGCGCATCCGCTCGATCAGCGTCACCGCCAGCAGGGAGTGGCCGCCGAGCTCGAAGAAATTGTCCTCGACGCCGACGCGCTCGAGACCCAGCGTCTGGGCCCAGATGCGGCACAGCGCGGCCTCCGTGGCGGTGCGCGGGGCGACATAGCGATGCGCTTGCAGCGCGCCGAGATCGGGCGCGGGCAGCGCCTTGCGGTCGACCTTGCCGTTCGCGGTCAGCGGCAGGGCGTCAAGCGTCACGAAGGCCGACGGAAGCATGTAGTCGGGCAGATGCGCCTGCAGCGCCGCCCGCAGCTCCCCCGCCGCCGGCGTCGTCCCTTCCCGGCCCGCCACATAAGCGACCAGCCGCTTGTCGCCCGGCTGATCCTCGCGCGCCAGCACCGCCGCCTCACGCACCCCGGCAATGCGGGAGAGCGCCGCCTCGATCTCGCCCAGCTCGATGCGAAAGCCGCGGATCTTGACCTGATGATCAATCCGCCCGAGGAACTCGATGTCGCCGTCGGCGCGGTGGCGGGCTAGATCTCCGGTGCGGTAAAGCCGCGCCCCCGCCCCTCCGAACGGGTCCGGCAAAAACCGCTCCGCCGTCAGATCCGCGCGGCCCAAATAGCCGCGCGCCAGACCCGCGCCTCCAATGTAAAGCTCCCCCGCCGCCCCAATCGGGACAGGCTGCATCCGCCCGTCGAGAAGATATATCTGCGTGTTCCAGATCGGTCGCCCAATCGGCGCGTAGCCCGTCGTTTCCTCAGCGCCGCAGTCATAGGCGGTCACGTCGACCGAGGCCTCGGTCGGGCCGTAGAGATTATGAAGCCTTAGCTGCGGCGCGTCGCGGCGCGCCAGGGCGGCAGGCAGCGCCTCACCACTGCAGATGACGCGCCGTAGGCTCTTGAACTGAGAGAGCGCGAATCGACTCACGAAGGCTTGCAGCATCGAGGGCACGAAGTGCAGCGTGGTCACGCCCTCGCGTTCGATCAGCGCGGCGAGCCGCTGCGGCAGGCGGTGGTCCCCAACCGCCGCCACGACGAGACGCGCCCCGACCGCAAGCGGCCAGAAGAACTCCCAGACCGACACGTCGAAGCTAGACGGCGTTTTCTGCAGCACTGCGTCGCTTGGCTCCAGCTCATAGCGCGCCTGCATCCAGGCGATGCGGTTCACGATGCCGCCGTGACTGACGCCGACCCCCTTAGGGGCGCCGGTTGAGCCTGAGGTGTAGATGACATAGGCGAGGTTATGGGGGGCGGCGACGGGGACCGGGTTGTCTGGGCTGAGCGTCGAGATGGTGTGGTCGTGCGCGTCGAGCAGGAGCGCGTTGACCCGCTCGGGCAGGCGGTCGCGCAACCGCGCCTGGGTGAGCACGAGCCGCGGCTTGGCGTCCTCCAGCATGAAGCCGATGCGCTCGCGCGGATAGTCCGGGTCGAGGGGCAGATAGGCGCCGCCGGCTTTGAGAATGGCGAGCAGGCCGACCACCATCTCGAGCGAGCGCTCGACGCAGATCCCGACGAGCGCGTCGGGGCCGACGCCCAGGCTGCGCAAATGATGCGCCAGCTGGTTGGCCCTCGCGTTCAGCTCGCCATAGGCGAGCTGCGCGTCTTCGAACACCACCGCCGTCGCCGCGGGCGTCTGCGCCGCGCGATCCTCGAACAGCTCATGCAGCAGACGATCCCTGGGATAGTCGGCGGCGGTCTGGTTCCACTCCACCAGAATGCGCCGGCGCTCCGCCTCGCCCAACAGCGGCAGCTCGCTGAGGCGCCGTTCGGGATCGGCGACGATCCCCTCGAGAAGCGTGCAATAATGCCCCGCGAGCCGCTCGATCGTGCCCGCGTCAAACAGCGCCGTCGCATATTCGAACGATGCGTTCAGCCCCTCTCCTGTGTCGATCACCGCGAGAGTAAGATCGAACTTTGACGCGCCGCTCTCCGTCGCGACAGGCTCCGCCCGCAGCCCGCTGAGTGTCAGCTCCTGCATCGGCGCGTTCTGCAAGACGAACATCACCTGGAACAGCGGGTCGCGGCTCAAGTCCCGCACCGGCTGCACCTCTTCCACCAGCCGCTCAAACGGCAGATCCTGATGCGCCTGAGCCCCCAGCGCCGTCTCGCGCACTCGCGCCAAAAGCGTCCGGAAGCTCGGATCGCCAGAAAGATCCGTGCGCAACACCAAGGTGTTGACAAAAAATCCGATCAGCCCTTCAAGCTCGACGCGGCGGCGGTTGGCGACCGGCGTCCCGACGCTGACATCGTTCTGCCCGCTATAGCGCGACAGTAGCAGCTGGAACCCCGCTAAAAGCACCATGAACAGCGTCGCCCCCTCCCGCCGGCCCAGGCGAGCGAGGCCCTCCGCGACCCGCTGCGGCACCTCGAAACCGTAGGTTGCTCCGGCATGGTCCTGAACCGCCGGACGCGGACGATCCGTCGGCAAATTAAGCGCGGGCGCCCCAGCCAGCCTCTCCCGCCAATAGGCAAGCTGGCGATCCAGAACCGCGCCAGCCAACCAGTCCCGCTGCCAAACCGCGTAATCGGCGTATTGAATCGAAAGATCCGGCAACGGCGATGGCCGTCCCGCCGCAAAAGCCTCATACAAAGTGACGAACTCGCGGAGCAAAACATCCGTCGACCAGCCGTCCGTCACGATGTGGTGCAAGGTGAACGCCACAATGTGCTCGCGCTCCCCCGTCGCTGGGCGAAACCCCAGATCCAGCACCAGCACCCGCAGCAGTGGGCCAACCGCCAGATCGAACGGCCGTCGCGCCGCCTCGCTCAAAAGCCGCTGCGCCTCGACTTCCTGCGCCGCCTGATCAAGACCGCTCAAATCGACAACCGGCGCCGCGAGCTCGAGCGCCGGCGCGATCACCTGCGCCGCCACCCCGTCCCGAACCACAAACGTCGTGCGAAGCGCCTCATGCCGCTGAACGATCGCATTGACCGCAAGGCTGAACGCCGCGACATTCAACTCGCCCAGCAAGCGCAAGGCCGCCGGAACGTTGTAGGAGGCCTCGCCAGGACTCAGCTGCTCCATAAACCACAGACGACGCTGCGCAAAAGAAAGCGGCAGACTACCCTCCCGCTCCGCCCGTCGGACCTCCGGTGATGCGGCCTCCCCGGCCTCGAATTCGGCGGCGTCCATCGCCCGCGCGAACTCTGCGATCGTGGCGGCGGCAAACAAGCTGCGCAACGCCACTTCCCGCCCAAATTCCCGCCTTATCCGGGAAATCACTTGCACCGCCAGCAGGGAGTGGCCGCCGAGCTCGAAGAAATTGTCCTCGACGCCGACGCGCTCGAGACCCAGCGTCTGGGCCCAGATGCGGCACAGCGCGGCCTCCGTGGCGGTGCGCGGGGCGACATAGCGATGCGCTTGCAGCGCGCCGAGATCGGGCGCGGGCAGCGCCTTGCGGTCGACCTTGCCGTTCGCGGTCAGCGGCAGGGCGTCAAGCGTCACGAAGGCCGACGGAAGCATGTAGTCGGGCAGATGCGCCTGCAGCGCCGCCCGCAGCTCCCCCGCCGCCGGCGTCGTCCCTTCCCGGCCCGCCACATAAGCGACCAGCCGCTTGTCGCCCGGCTGATCCTCGCGCGCCAGCACCGCCGCCTCACGCACCCCGGCAATGCGGGAGAGCGCCGCCTCGATCTCGCCCAGCTCGATGCGAAAGCCGCGGATCTTGACCTGATGATCAATCCGCCCGAGGAACTCGATGTCGCCGTCGGCGCGGTGGCGGGCCAGATCTCCGGTGCGGTAAAGCCGCGCCCCCGCCCCTCCGAACGGGTCCGGCAAAAACCGCTCCGCCGTCAGATCCGCGCGGCCCAAATAGCCGCGCGCCAGACCCGCGCCTCCAATGTAAAGCTCCCCCGCCGCCCCAATCGGGACAGGCTGCATCCGCCCGTCGAGAAGATATATCTGCGTGTTCCAGATCGGTCGCCCAATCGGCGCGTAGCCCGTCGTTTCCTCAGCGCCGCAGTCATAGGCGGTCACGTCGACCGAGGCCTCGGTCGGGCCGTAGAGATTATGAAGCCTTAGCTGCGGCGCGTCGCGGCGCGCCAGGGCGGCAGGCAGCGCCTCACCACTGCAGATGACGCGCCGTAGGCTCTTGAACTGAGAGAGCGCGAATCGACTCACGAAGGCTTGCAGCATCGAGGGCACGAAGTGCAGCGTGGTCACGCCCTCGCGTTCGATCAGCGCGGCGAGCCGCTGCGGCAGGCGGTGGTCCCCAACCGCCGCCACGACGAGACGCGCCCCGACCGCAAGCGGCCAGAAGAACTCCCAGACCGACACGTCGAAGCTAGACGGCGTTTTCTGCAGCACTGCGTCGCTTGGCTCCAGCTCATAGCGCGCCTGCATCCAGGCGATGCGGTTCACGATGCCGCCGTGACTGACGCCGACCCCCTTAGGGGCGCCGGTTGAGCCTGAGGTGTAGATGACATAGGCGAGGTTATGGGGGGCGGCGACGGGGACCGGGTTGTCTGGGCTGAGCGTCGAGATGGTGTGGTCGTGCGCGTCGAGCAGGAGCGCGTTGACCCGCTCGGGCAGGCGGTCGCGCAACCGCGCCTGGGTGAGCACGAGCCGCGGCTTGGCGTCCTCCAGCATGAAGCCGATGCGCTCGCGCGGATAGTCCGGGTCGAGGGGCAGATAGGCGCCGCCGGCTTTGAGAATGGCGAGCAGGCCGACCACCATCTCGAGCGAGCGCTCGACGCAGATCCCGACGAGCGCGTCGGGGCCGACGCCCAGGCTGCGCAAATGATGCGCCAGCTGGTTGGCCCTCGCGTTCAGCTCGCCATAGGCGAGCTGCGCGTCTTCGAACACCACCGCCGTCGCCGCGGGCGTCTGCGCCGCGCGATCCTCGAACAGCTCATGCAGCAGACGATCCCTGGGATAGTCGGCGGCGGTCTGGTTCCACTCCACCAGAATGCGCCGGCGCTCCGCCTCCGGCAGCACGTCGATCGTCCGCGCGGCGGCGTTTGGCTCGGTCTCGAGCGCTGCGACGAGCCGCTCCAGCGCCGCCTGCATGAAGGCGCAGAGGCGATTGGGATCAAGCGGGCTTTGCGTCTGCGCCGTCAGCCGGACGCCTTCGCCCAGATCGTCCACCGAGAGCGTGAGCGGATAATTGGTGCGCTCCTGGGTGTCGAGCACCTCAATCCCGCTCCACGCCCGGCTTGTCTCGTTTGCGGCTTGCGCCGGGGCCGGGCTATGGCGAAAGTTCAACAGCGCCGAAAACAACGGCGCTGGCGCTGCGACCCCGCTGCAGCGTTGCGCCAGAGCCAGCGAAGCGTGCTCATGCCGGAGCAGGTCCGTCAGCAGCCCGTGCATGCGCCGCGCGCCGTCCGCCACGCCCTCCGCCCCGACCTGAGCCCGCACGGGCAAGGTGTTGATGAACATGCCCAGCGCTCGATCGGCTCCGGCGCCGCCCTGCATCCGGCCAAACAGCACCGTGCCGAACACCACATCCTCGCGTCCCGAGACGCGGGCGAGAACCTGCGCGAAGGCCTGGTGGCACAGGCTCGCCGCGCTCACCCCGAGCGCCCGCGCCCGCTCCCGCAGACGCCGCGCCAGGGCCGGGGCGAGATCAAGCCGCGCTTCGTCGATCCCGGAGCCGTCGCCCTGCGCGTCCACCAGGCCGAACGGGGCCGTCGGCTCGCTCACATCGCCCAGCATCGCTTGGAAAAACGCTTCATGCTCCGCCGGGCTCACCCCCAGCCGCGCCTGCGCCACGAAGTTGCGGAACGACGCGGGCGCAGAAAGCCGATCCGCCTCCCCGGCTAGATGCGCCTGCGCCTCTTCGACCAGGATCTCCAACGTGGTGTGGTCCATCGCCAGATGGTGCGCCAGCAACAGCAGCAGCCAGCGGCGCTTGGGAGCGTCGTAGGCGAGGAAGCCGCGCAGCAGCGGCGCCTGCCGCACGTCGAGCCGGAAACGCCGCGGATCGAAGCGTTCGCGCAGCTGCTGCGCAACGTCGCCCGCCGCAGGGTCGAGCGAGGCCTCCTCGACGCTCAGAGGCGCCGCACGCCACACAACTTGCACCGGCTCGGGCAGGCCCTCCCAGGCCACCGCCGTGCGCAAAATGTCGTGGCGCGCGATCATCGCCTGCAAGGCGACCAGAAAAGCCTCGAGCCGCTCGCGCCCGTCAAATGAAAGCAACGTCGGCAACAGATAAGGGTCGCCGCTGGCGGCCATCAGATGGTGGAACAATATGCCTTCCTGCAGCGGCGTCAGCGGGTAGATGTCCTGCACGTTGGACGCCCCGCCCGGAACCCTGCCGACGACGCGATCGATGTCGCCCTGGCTGAGCTGCGCCAGGGGGAGCATCTCCGGCGTGATGGCGGCGCAGCCTTGCGCAATGAGGTTTGGCGGAACGAGGACCTCGGCGCGCCGCCCCGCCTCGGCGGCCAGGGCGGCCGGCGTCGGACTGACGAACAGCGCCCGCACATCGGCCTGCAAGCCTTCCTGGCGCATCCGCTCGATCAGCGTCACCGCCAGCAGGGAGTGGCCGCCGAGCTCGAAGAAATTGTCCTCGACGCCGACGCGCTCGAGACCCAGCGTCTGGGCCCAGATGCGGCACAGCGCGGCCTCCGTGGCGGTGCGCGGGGCGACATAGCGATGCGCTTGCAGCGCGCCGAGATCGGGCGCGGGCAGCGCCTTGCGGTCGACCTTGCCGTTCGCGGTCAGCGGCAGGGCGTCAAGCGTCACGAAGGCCGACGGAAGCATGTAGTCGGGCAGATGCGCCTGCAGCGCCGCCCGCAGCTCCCCCGCCGCCGGCGTCGTCCCTTCCCGGCCCGCCACATAAGCGACCAGCCGCTTGTCGCCCGGCTGATCCTCGCGCGCCAGCACCGCCGCCTCACGCACCCCGGCAATGCGGGAGAGCGCCGCCTCGATCTCGCCCAGCTCGATGCGAAAGCCGCGGATCTTGACCTGATGATCAATCCGCCCGAGGAACTCGATGTCGCCGTCGGCGCGGTGGCGGGCTAGATCTCCGGTGCGGTAAAGCCGCGCCCCCGCCCCTCCGAACGGGTCCGGCAAAAACCGCTCCGCCGTCAGATCCGCGCGGCCCAAATAGCCGCGCGCCAGACCCGCGCCTCCAATGTAAAGCTCCCCCGCCGCCCCAATCGGGACAGGCTGCATCCGCCCGTCGAGAAGATATATCTGCGTGTTCCAGATCGGTCGCCCAATCGGCGCGTAGCCCGTCGTTTCCTCAGCGCCGCAGTCATAGGCGGTCACGTCGACCGAGGCCTCGGTCGGGCCGTAGAGATTATGAAGCCTTAGCTGCGGCGCGTCGCGGCGCGCCAGGGCGGCAGGCAGCGCCTCACCACTGCAGATGACGCGCCGTAGGCTCTTGAACTGAGAGAGCGCGAATCGACTCACGAAGGCTTGCAGCATCGAGGGCACGAAGTGCAGCGTGGTCACGCCCTCGCGTTCGATCAGCGCGGCGAGCCGCTGCGGCAGGCGGTGGTCCCCAACCGCCGCCACGACGAGACGCGCCCCGACCGCAAGCGGCCAGAAGAACTCCCAGACCGACACGTCGAAGCTAGACGGCGTTTTCTGCAGCACTGCGTCGCTTGGCTCCAGCTCATAGCGCGCCTGCATCCAGGCGATGCGGTTCACGATGCCGCCGTGACTGACGCCGACCCCCTTAGGGGCGCCGGTTGAGCCTGAGGTGTAGATGACATAGGCGAGGTTATGGGGGGCGGCGACGGGGACCGGGTTGTCTGGGCTGAGCGTCGAGATGGTGTGGTCGTGCGCGTCGAGCAGGAGCGCGTTGACCCGCTCGGGCAGGCGGTCGCGCAACCGCGCCTGGGTGAGCACGAGCCGCGGCTTGGCGTCCTCCAGCATGAAGCCGATGCGCTCGCGCGGATAGTCCGGGTCGAGGGGCAGATAGGCGCCGCCGGCTTTGAGAATGGCGAGCAGGCCGACCACCATCTCGAGCGAGCGCTCGACGCAGATCCCGACGAGCGCGTCGGGGCCGACGCCCAGGCTGCGCAAATGATGCGCCAGCTGGTTGGCCCTCGCGTTCAGCTCGCCATAGGCGAGCTGCGCGTCTTCGAACACCACCGCCGTCGCCGCGGGCGTCTGCGCCGCGCGATCCTCGAACAGCTCATGCAGCAGACGATCCCTGGGATAGTCGGCGGCGGTCTGGTTCCACTCCACCAGAATGCGCCGGCGCTCCGCCTCCGGCAGCACGTCGATCGTCCGCGCGGCGGCGTTTGGCTCGGTCTCGAGCGCTGCGACGAGCCGCTCCAGCGCCGCCTGCATGAAGGCGCAGAGGCGATTGGGATCAAGCGGGCTTTGCGTCTGCGCCGTCAGCCGGACGCCTTCGCCCAGATCGTCCACCGAGAGCGTGAGCGGATAATTGGTGCGCTCCTGGGTGTCGAGCACCTCAATCCCGCTCCACGCCCGGCTTGTCTCGTTTGCGGCTTGCGCCGGGGCCGGGCTATGGCGAAAGTTCAACAGCGCCGAAAACAACGGCGCTGGCGCTGCGACCCCGCTGCAGCGTTGCGCCAGAGCCAGCGAAGCGTGCTCATGCCGGAGCAGGTCCGTCAGCAGCCCGTGCATGCGCCGCGCGCCGTCCGCCACGCCCTCCGCCCCGACCTGAGCCCGCACGGGCAAGGTGTTGATGAACATGCCCAGCGCTCGATCGGCTCCGGCGCCGCCCTGCATCCGGCCAAACAGCACCGTGCCGAACACCACATCCTCGCGTCCCGAGACGCGGGCGAGAACCTGCGCGAAGGCCTGGTGGCACAGGCTCGCCGCGCTCACCCCGAGCGCCCGCGCCCGCTCCCGCAGACGCCGCGCCAGGGCCGGGGCGAGATCAAGCCGCGCTTCGTCGATCCCGGAGCCGTCGCCCTGCGCGTCCACCAGGCCGAACGGGGCCGTCGGCTCGCTCACATCGCCCAGCATCGCTTGGAAAAACGCTTCATGCTCCGCCGGGCTCACCCCCAGCCGCGCCTGCGCCACGAAGTTGCGGAACGACGCGGGCGCAGAAAGCCGATCCGCCTCCCCGGCTAGATGCGCCTGCGCCTCTTCGACCAGGATCTCCAACGTGGTGTGGTCCATCGCCAGATGGTGCGCCAGCAACAGCAGCAGCCAGCGGCGCTTGGGAGCGTCGTAGGCGAGGAAGCCGCGCAGCAGCGGCGCCTGCCGCACGTCGAGCCGGAAACGCCGCGGATCGAAGCGTTCGCGCAGCTGCTGCGCAACGTCGCCCGCCGCAGGGTCGAGCGAGGCCTCCTCGACGCTCAGAGGCGCCGCACGCCACACAACTTGCACCGGCTCGGGCAGGCCCTCCCAGGCCACCGCCGTGCGCAAAATGTCGTGGCGCGCGATCATCGCCTGCAAGGCGACCAGAAAAGCCTCGAGCCGCTCGCGCCCGTCAAATGAAAGCAACGTCGGCAACAGATAAGGGTCGCCGCTGGCGGCCATCAGATGGTGGAACAATATGCCTTCCTGCAGCGGCGTCAGCGGGTAGATGTCCTGCACGTTGGACGCCCCGCCCGGAACCCTGCCGACGACGCGATCGATGTCGCCCTGGCTGAGCTGCGCCAGGGGGAGCATCTCCGGCGTGATGGCGGCGCAGCCTTGCGCAATGAGGTTTGGCGGAACGAGGACCTCGGCGCGCCGCCCCGCCTCGGCGGCCAGGGCGGCCGGCGTCGGACTGACGAACAGCGCCCGCACATCGGCCTGCAAGCCTTCCTGGCGCATCCGCTCGATCAGCGTCACCGCCAGCAGGGAGTGGCCGCCGAGCTCGAAGAAATTGTCCTCGACGCCGACGCGCTCGAGACCCAGCGTCTGGGCCCAGATGCGGCACAGCGCGGCCTCCGTGGCGGTGCGCGGGGCGACATAGCGATGCGCTTGCAGCGCGCCGAGATCGGGCGCGGGCAGCGCCTTGCGGTCGACCTTGCCGTTCGCGGTCAGCGGCAGGGCGTCAAGCGTCACGAAGGCCGACGGAAGCATGTAGTCGGGCAGATGCGCCTGCAGCGCCGCCCGCAGCTCCCCCGCCGCCGGCGTCGTCCCTTCCCGGCCCGCCACATAAGCGACCAGCCGCTTGTCGCCCGGCTGATCCTCGCGCGCCAGCACCGCCGCCTCACGCACCCCGGCAATGCGGGAGAGCGCCGCCTCGATCTCGCCCAGCTCGATGCGAAAGCCGCGGATCTTGACCTGATGATCAATCCGCCCGAGGAACTCGATGTCGCCGTCGGCGCGGTGGCGGGCTAGATCTCCGGTGCGGTAAAGCCGCGCCCCCGCCCCTCCGAACGGGTCCGGCAAAAACCGCTCCGCCGTCAGATCCGCGCGGCCCAAATAGCCGCGCGCCAGACCCGCGCCTCCAATGTAAAGCTCCCCCGCCGCCCCAATCGGGACAGGCTGCATCCGCCCGTCGAGAAGATATATCTGCGTGTTCCAGATCGGTCGCCCAATCGGCGCGTAGCCCGTCGTTTCCTCAGCGCCGCAGTCATAGGCGGTCACGTCGACCGAGGCCTCGGTCGGGCCGTAGAGATTATGAAGCCTTAGCTGCGGCGCGTCGCGGCGCGCCAGGGCGGCAGGCAGCGCCTCACCACTGCAGATGACGCGCCGTAGGCTCTTGAACTGAGAGAGCGCGAATCGACTCACGAAGGCTTGCAGCATCGAGGGCACGAAGTGCAGCGTGGTCACGCCCTCGCGTTCGATCAGCGCGGCGAGCCGCTGCGGCAGGCGGTGGTCCCCAACCGCCGCCACGACGAGACGCGCCCCGACCGCAAGCGGCCAGAAGAACTCCCAGACCGACACGTCGAAGCTAGACGGCGTTTTCTGCAGCACTGCGTCGCTTGGCTCCAGCTCATAGCGCGCCTGCATCCAGGCGATGCGGTTCACGATGCCGCCGTGACTGACGCCGACCCCCTTAGGGGCGCCGGTTGAGCCTGAGGTGTAGATGACATAGGCGAGGTTATGGGGGGCGGCGACGGGGACCGGGTTGTCTGGGCTGAGCGTCGAGATGGTGTGGTCGTGCGCGTCGAGCAGGAGCGCGTTGACCCGCTCGGGCAGGCGGTCGCGCAACCGCGCCTGGGTGAGCACGAGCCGCGGCTTGGCGTCCTCCAGCATGAAGCCGATGCGCTCGCGCGGATAGTCCGGGTCGAGGGGCAGATAGGCGCCGCCGGCTTTGAGAATGGCGAGCAGGCCGACCACCATCTCGAGCGAGCGCTCGACGCAGATCCCGACGAGCGCGTCGGGGCCGACGCCCAGGCTGCGCAAATGATGCGCCAGCTGGTTGGCCCTCGCGTTCAGCTCGCCATAGGCGAGCTGCGCGTCTTCGAACACCACCGCCGTCGCCGCGGGCGTCTGCGCCGCGCGATCCTCGAACAGCTCATGCAGCAGACGATCCCTGGGATAGTCGGCGGCGGTCTGGTTCCACTCCACCAGAATGCGCCGGCGCTCCGCCTCGCCCAACAGCGGCAGCTCGCTGAGGCGCCGTTCGGGATCGGCGACGATCCCCTCGAGAAGCGTGCAATAATGCCCCGCGAGCCGCTCGATCGTGCCCGCGTCAAACAGCGCCGTCGCATATTCGAACGATGCGTTCAGCCCCTCTCCTGTGTCGATCACCGCGAGAGTAAGATCGAACTTTGACGCGCCGCTCTCCGTCGCGACAGGCTCCGCCCGCAGCCCGCTGAGTGTCAGCTCCTGCATCGGCGCGTTCTGCAAGACGAACATCACCTGGAACAGCGGGTCGCGGCTCAAGTCCCGCACCGGCTGCACCTCTTCCACCAGCCGCTCAAACGGCAGATCCTGATGCGCCTGAGCCCCCAGCGCCGTCTCGCGCACTCGCGCCAAAAGCGTCCGGAAGCTCGGATCGCCAGAAAGATCCGTGCGCAACACCAAGGTGTTGACAAAAAATCCGATCAGCCCTTCAAGCTCGACGCGGCGGCGGTTGGCGACCGGCGTCCCGACGCTGACATCGTTCTGCCCGCTATAGCGCGACAGTAGCAGCTGGAACCCCGCTAAAAGCACCATGAACAGCGTCGCCCCCTCCCGCCGGCCCAGGCGAGCGAGGCCCTCCGCGACCCGCTGCGGCACCTCGAAACCGTAGGTTGCTCCGGCATGGTCCTGAACCGCCGGACGCGGACGATCCGTCGGCAAATTAAGCGCGGGCGCCCCAGCCAGCCTCTCCCGCCAATAGGCAAGCTGGCGATCCAGAACCGCGCCAGCCAACCAGTCCCGCTGCCAAACCGCGTAATCGGCGTATTGAATCGAAAGATCCGGCAACGGCGATGGCCGTCCCGCCGCAAAAGCCTCATACAAAGTGACGAACTCGCGGAGCAAAACATCCGTCGACCAGCCGTCCGTCACGATGTGGTGCAAGGTGAACGCCACAATGTGCTCGCGCTCCCCCGTCGCTGGGCGAAACCCCAGATCCAGCACCAGCACCCGCAGCAGTGGGCCAACCGCCAGATCGAACGGCCGTCGCGCCGCCTCGCTCAAAAGCCGCTGCGCCTCGACTTCCTGCGCCGCCTGATCAAGACCGCTCAAATCGACAACCGGCGCCGCGAGCTCGAGCGCCGGCGCGATCACCTGCGCCGCCACCCCGTCCCGAACCACAAACGTCGTGCGAAGCGCCTCATGCCGCTGAACGATCGCATTGACCGCAAGGCTGAACGCCGCGACATTCAACTCGCCCAGCAAGCGCAAGGCCGCCGGAACGTTGTAGGAGGCCTCGCCAGGACTCAGCTGCTCCATAAACCACAGACGACGCTGCGCAAAAGAAAGCGGCAGACTACCCTCCCGCTCCGCCCGTCGGACCTCCGGTGATGCGGCCTCCCCGGCCTCGAATTCGGCGGCGTCCATCGCCCGCGCGAACTCTGCGATCGTGGCGGCGGCAAACAAGCTGCGCAACGCCACTTCCCGCCCAAATTCCCGCCTTATCCGGGAAATCACTTGCACCGCCAGCAGGGAGTGGCCGCCGAGCTCGAAGAAATTGTCCTCGACGCCGACGCGCTCGAGACCCAGCGTCTGGGCCCAGATGCGGCACAGCGCGGCCTCCGTGGCGGTGCGCGGGGCGACATAGCGATGCGCTTGCAGCGCGCCGAGATCGGGCGCGGGCAGCGCCTTGCGGTCGACCTTGCCGTTCGCGGTCAGCGGCAGGGCGTCAAGCGTCACGAAGGCCGACGGAAGCATGTAGTCGGGCAGATGCGCCTGCAGCGCCGCCCGCAGCTCCCCCGCCGCCGGCGTCGTCCCTTCCCGGCCCGCCACATAAGCGACCAGCCGCTTGTCGCCCGGCTGATCCTCGCGCGCCAGCACCGCCGCCTCACGCACCCCGGCAATGCGGGAGAGCGCCGCCTCGATCTCGCCCAGCTCGATGCGAAAGCCGCGGATCTTGACCTGATGATCAATCCGCCCGAGGAACTCGATGTCGCCGTCGGCGCGGTGGCGGGCCAGATCTCCGGTGCGGTAAAGCCGCGCCCCCGCCCCTCCGAACGGGTCCGGCAAAAACCGCTCCGCCGTCAGATCCGCGCGGCCCAAATAGCCGCGCGCCAGACCCGCGCCTCCAATGTAAAGCTCCCCCGCCGCCCCAATCGGGACAGGCTGCATCCGCCCGTCGAGAAGATATATCTGCGTGTTCCAGATCGGTCGCCCAATCGGCGCGTAGCCCGTCGTTTCCTCAGCGCCGCAGTCATAGGCGGTCACGTCGACCGAGGCCTCGGTCGGGCCGTAGAGATTATGAAGCCTTAGCTGCGGCGCGTCGCGGCGCGCCAGGGCGGCAGGCAGCGCCTCACCACTGCAGATGACGCGCCGTAGGCTCTTGAACTGAGAGAGCGCGAATCGACTCACGAAGGCTTGCAGCATCGAGGGCACGAAGTGCAGCGTGGTCACGCCCTCGCGTTCGATCAGCGCGGCGAGCCGCTGCGGCAGGCGGTGGTCCCCAACCGCCGCCACGACGAGACGCGCCCCGACCGCAAGCGGCCAGAAGAACTCCCAGACCGACACGTCGAAGCTAGACGGCGTTTTCTGCAGCACTGCGTCGCTTGGCTCCAGCTCATAGCGCGCCTGCATCCAGGCGATGCGGTTCACGATGCCGCCGTGACTGACGCCGACCCCCTTAGGGGCGCCGGTTGAGCCTGAGGTGTAGATGACATAGGCGAGGTTATGGGGGGCGGCGACGGGGACCGGGTTGTCTGGGCTGAGCGTCGAGATGGTGTGGTCGTGCGCGTCGAGCAGGAGCGCGTTGACCCGCTCGGGCAGGCGGTCGCGCAACCGCGCCTGGGTGAGCACGAGCCGCGGCTTGGCGTCCTCCAGCATGAAGCCGATGCGCTCGCGCGGATAGTCCGGGTCGAGGGGCAGATAGGCGCCGCCGGCTTTGAGAATGGCGAGCAGGCCGACCACCATCTCGAGCGAGCGCTCGACGCAGATCCCGACGAGCGCGTCGGGGCCGACGCCCAGGCTGCGCAAATGATGCGCCAGCTGGTTGGCCCTCGCGTTCAGCTCGCCATAGGCGAGCTGCGCGTCTTCGAACACCACCGCCGTCGCCGCGGGCGTCTGCGCCGCGCGATCCTCGAACAGCTCATGCAGCAGACGATCCCTGGGATAGTCGGCGGCGGTCTGGTTCCACTCCACCAGAATGCGCCGGCGCTCCGCCTCGCCCAACAGCGGCAGCTCGCTGAGGCGCCGTTCGGGATCGGCGACGATCCCCTCGAGAAGCGTGCAATAATGCCCCGCGAGCCGCTCGATCGTGCCCGCGTCAAACAGCGCCGTCGCATATTCGAACGATGCGTTCAGCCCCTCTCCTGTGTCGATCACCGCGAGAGTAAGATCGAACTTTGACGCGCCGCTCTCCGTCGCGACAGGCTCCGCCCGCAGCCCGCTGAGTGTCAGCTCCTGCATCGGCGCGTTCTGCAAGACGAACATCACCTGGAACAGCGGGTCGCGGCTCAAGTCCCGCACCGGCTGCACCTCTTCCACCAGCCGCTCAAACGGCAGATCCTGATGCGCCTGAGCCCCCAGCGCCGTCTCGCGCACTCGCGCCAAAAGCGTCCGGAAGCTCGGATCGCCAGAAAGATCCGTGCGCAACACCAAGGTGTTGACAAAAAATCCGATCAGCCCTTCAAGCTCGACGCGGCGGCGGTTGGCGACCGGCGTCCCGACGCTGACATCGTTCTGCCCGCTATAGCGCGACAGTAGCAGCTGGAACCCCGCTAAAAGCACCATGAACAGCGTCGCCCCCTCCCGCCGGCCCAGGCGAGCGAGGCCCTCCGCGACCCGCTGCGGCACCTCGAAACCGTAGGTTGCTCCGGCATGGTCCTGAACCGCCGGACGCGGACGATCCGTCGGCAAATTAAGCGCGGGCGCCCCAGCCAGCCTCTCCCGCCAATAGGCAAGCTGGCGATCCAGAACCGCGCCAGCCAACCAGTCCCGCTGCCAAACCGCGTAATCGGCGTATTGAATCGAAAGATCCGGCAACGGCGATGGCCGTCCCGCCGCAAAAGCCTCATACAAAGTGACGAACTCGCGGAGCAAAACATCCGTCGACCAGCCGTCCGTCACGATGTGGTGCAAGGTGAACGCCACAATGTGCTCGCGCTCCCCCGTCGCTGGGCGAAACCCCAGATCCAGCACCAGCACCCGCAGCAGTGGGCCAACCGCCAGATCGAACGGCCGTCGCGCCGCCTCGCTCAAAAGCCGCTGCGCCTCGACTTCCTGCGCCGCCTGATCAAGACCGCTCAAATCGACAACCGGCGCCGCGAGCTCGAGCGCCGGCGCGATCACCTGCGCCGCCACCCCGTCCCGAACCACAAACGTCGTGCGAAGCGCCTCATGCCGCTGAACGATCGCATTGACCGCAAGGCTGAACGCCGCGACATTCAACTCGCCCAGCAAGCGCAAGGCCGCCGGAACGTTGTAGGAGGCCTCGCCAGGACTCAGCTGCTCCATAAACCACAGACGACGCTGCGCAAAAGAAAGCGGCAGACTACCCTCCCGCTCCGCCCGTCGGACCTCCGGTGATGCGGCCTCCCCGGCCTCGAATTCGGCGGCGTCCATCGCCCGCGCGAACTCTGCGATCGTGGCGGCGGCAAACAAGCTGCGCAACGCCACTTCCCGCCCAAATTCCCGCCTTATCCGGGAAATCACTTGCACCGCCAGCAGGGAGTGGCCGCCGAGCTCGAAGAAATTGTCCTCGACGCCGACGCGCTCGAGACCCAGCGTCTGGGCCCAGATGCGGCACAGCGCGGCCTCCGTGGCGGTGCGCGGGGCGACATAGCGATGCGCTTGCAGCGCGCCGAGATCGGGCGCGGGCAGCGCCTTGCGGTCGACCTTGCCGTTCGCGGTCAGCGGCAGGGCGTCAAGCGTCACGAAGGCCGACGGAAGCATGTAGTCGGGCAGATGCGCCTGCAGCGCCGCCCGCAGCTCCCCCGCCGCCGGCGTCGTCCCTTCCCGGCCCGCCACATAAGCGACCAGCCGCTTGTCGCCCGGCTGATCCTCGCGCGCCAGCACCGCCGCCTCACGCACCCCGGCAATGCGGGAGAGCGCCGCCTCGATCTCGCCCAGCTCGATGCGAAAGCCGCGGATCTTGACCTGATGATCAATCCGCCCGAGGAACTCGATGTCGCCGTCGGCGCGGTGGCGGGCTAGATCTCCGGTGCGGTAAAGCCGCGCCCCCGCCCCTCCGAACGGGTCCGGCAAAAACCGCTCCGCCGTCAGATCCGCGCGGCCCAAATAGCCGCGCGCCAGACCCGCGCCTCCAATGTAAAGCTCCCCCGCCGCCCCAATCGGGACAGGCTGCATCCGCCCGTCGAGAAGATATATCTGCGTGTTCCAGATCGGTCGCCCAATCGGCGCGTAGCCCGTCGTTTCCTCAGCGCCGCAGTCATAGGCGGTCACGTCGACCGAGGCCTCGGTCGGGCCGTAGAGATTATGAAGCCTTAGCTGCGGCGCGTCGCGGCGCGCCAGGGCGGCAGGCAGCGCCTCACCACTGCAGATGACGCGCCGTAGGCTCTTGAACTGAGAGAGCGCGAATCGACTCACGAAGGCTTGCAGCATCGAGGGCACGAAGTGCAGCGTGGTCACGCCCTCGCGTTCGATCAGCGCGGCGAGCCGCTGCGGCAGGCGGTGGTCCCCAACCGCCGCCACGACGAGACGCGCCCCGACCGCAAGCGGCCAGAAGAACTCCCAGACCGACACGTCGAAGCTAGACGGCGTTTTCTGCAGCACTGCGTCGCTTGGCTCCAGCTCATAGCGCGCCTGCATCCAGGCGATGCGGTTCACGATGCCGCCGTGACTGACGCCGACCCCCTTAGGGGCGCCGGTTGAGCCTGAGGTGTAGATGACATAGGCGAGGTTATGGGGGGCGGCGACGGGGACCGGGTTGTCTGGGCTGAGCGTCGAGATGGTGTGGTCGTGCGCGTCGAGCAGGAGCGCGTTGACCCGCTCGGGCAGGCGGTCGCGCAACCGCGCCTGGGTGAGCACGAGCCGCGGCTTGGCGTCCTCCAGCATGAAGCCGATGCGCTCGCGCGGATAGTCCGGGTCGAGGGGCAGATAGGCGCCGCCGGCTTTGAGAATGGCGAGCAGGCCGACCACCATCTCGAGCGAGCGCTCGACGCAGATCCCGACGAGCGCGTCGGGGCCGACGCCCAGGCTGCGCAAATGATGCGCCAGCTGGTTGGCCCTCGCGTTCAGCTCGCCATAGGCGAGCTGCGCGTCTTCGAACACCACCGCCGTCGCCGCGGGCGTCTGCGCCGCGCGATCCTCGAACAGCTCATGCAGCAGACGATCCCTGGGATAGTCGGCGGCGGTCTGGTTCCACTCCACCAGAATGCGCCGGCGCTCCGCCTCCGGCAGCACGTCGATCGTCCGCGCGGCGGCGTTTGGCTCGGTCTCGAGCGCTGCGACGAGCCGCTCCAGCGCCGCCTGCATGAAGGCGCAGAGGCGATTGGGATCAAGCGGGCTTTGCGTCTGCGCCGTCAGCCGGACGCCTTCGCCCAGATCGTCCACCGAGAGCGTGAGCGGATAATTGGTGCGCTCCTGGGTGTCGAGCACCTCAATCCCGCTCCACGCCCGGCTTGTCTCGTTTGCGGCTTGCGCCGGGGCCGGGCTATGGCGAAAGTTCAACAGCGCCGAAAACAACGGCGCTGGCGCTGCGACCCCGCTGCAGCGTTGCGCCAGAGCCAGCGAAGCGTGCTCATGCCGGAGCAGGTCCGTCAGCAGCCCGTGCATGCGCCGCGCGCCGTCCGCCACGCCCTCCGCCCCGACCTGAGCCCGCACGGGCAAGGTGTTGATGAACATGCCCAGCGCTCGATCGGCTCCGGCGCCGCCCTGCATCCGGCCAAACAGCACCGTGCCGAACACCACATCCTCGCGTCCCGAGACGCGGGCGAGAACCTGCGCGAAGGCCTGGTGGCACAGGCTCGCCGCGCTCACCCCGAGCGCCCGCGCCCGCTCCCGCAGACGCCGCGCCAGGGCCGGGGCGAGATCAAGCCGCGCTTCGTCGATCCCGGAGCCGTCGCCCTGCGCGTCCACCAGGCCGAACGGGGCCGTCGGCTCGCTCACATCGCCCAGCATCGCTTGGAAAAACGCTTCATGCTCCGCCGGGCTCACCCCCAGCCGCGCCTGCGCCACGAAGTTGCGGAACGACGCGGGCGCAGAAAGCCGATCCGCCTCCCCGGCTAGATGCGCCTGCGCCTCTTCGACCAGGATCTCCAACGTGGTGTGGTCCATCGCCAGATGGTGCGCCAGCAACAGCAGCAGCCAGCGGCGCTTGGGAGCGTCGTAGGCGAGGAAGCCGCGCAGCAGCGGCGCCTGCCGCACGTCGAGCCGGAAACGCCGCGGATCGAAGCGTTCGCGCAGCTGCTGCGCAACGTCGCCCGCCGCAGGGTCGAGCGAGGCCTCCTCGACGCTCAGAGGCGCCGCACGCCACACAACTTGCACCGGCTCGGGCAGGCCCTCCCAGGCCACCGCCGTGCGCAAAATGTCGTGGCGCGCGATCATCGCCTGCAAGGCGACCAGAAAAGCCTCGAGCCGCTCGCGCCCGTCAAATGAAAGCAACGTCGGCAACAGATAAGGGTCGCCGCTGGCGGCCATCAGATGGTGGAACAATATGCCTTCCTGCAGCGGCGTCAGCGGGTAGATGTCCTGCACGTTGGACGCCCCGCCCGGAACCCTGCCGACGACGCGATCGATGTCGCCCTGGCTGAGCTGCGCCAGGGGGAGCATCTCCGGCGTGATGGCGGCGCAGCCTTGCGCAATGAGGTTTGGCGGAACGAGGACCTCGGCGCGCCGCCCCGCCTCGGCGGCCAGGGCGGCCGGCGTCGGACTGACGAACAGCGCCCGCACATCGGCCTGCAAGCCTTCCTGGCGCATCCGCTCGATCAGCGTCACCGCCAGCAGGGAGTGGCCGCCGAGCTCGAAGAAATTGTCCTCGACGCCGACGCGCTCGAGACCCAGCGTCTGGGCCCAGATGCGGCACAGCGCGGCCTCCGTGGCGGTGCGCGGGGCGACATAGCGATGCGCTTGCAGCGCGCCGAGATCGGGCGCGGGCAGCGCCTTGCGGTCGACCTTGCCGTTCGCGGTCAGCGGCAGGGCGTCAAGCGTCACGAAGGCCGACGGAAGCATGTAGTCGGGCAGATGCGCCTGCAGCGCCGCCCGCAGCTCCCCCGCCGCCGGCGTCGTCCCTTCCCGGCCCGCCACATAAGCGACCAGCCGCTTGTCGCCCGGCTGATCCTCGCGCGCCAGCACCGCCGCCTCACGCACCCCGGCAATGCGGGAGAGCGCCGCCTCGATCTCGCCCAGCTCGATGCGAAAGCCGCGGATCTTGACCTGATGATCAATCCGCCCGAGGAACTCGATGTCGCCGTCGGCGCGGTGGCGGGCCAGATCTCCGGTGCGGTAAAGCCGCGCCCCCGCCCCTCCGAACGGGTCCGGCAAAAACCGCTCCGCCGTCAGATCCGCGCGGCCCAAATAGCCGCGCGCCAGACCCGCGCCTCCAATGTAAAGCTCCCCCGCCACGCCGCGAGGAGCCAACTCCTGTCGCTCATCGAGTATCAAGATGCGCACGCTTTCAATCGGCGAGCCGATCGTGATCGGCTCATTTTCCGGTTGTCGTGCGAGTTCTGCGACCGTGCTCCAGACGGCGGCTTCGGTTGGGCCATATTCGTTGTAGAGCTGCGCAGAGCGGAGACGTTGCCGATGCAGCGGCGGCAGGCTCGGTGGGCAGCTTTCCCCGGCGACGATCGCTGCTTCGAGGCTTTGCAGACGCGCACAATCTTGGTCGAGCAGCAGAGCGTAGAACGAAGGGAGGCAGAGCAGGTGGGTGAGCTCGTGGCGCTCGATCAAGCAGGCCAAGGCGGCGGGATCTTGAAGCTCTTCGGTGGTCGGCAGACAAAGGCAGCCGCCCTGGCTGAGGGTCCAGAACACTCCGGCCACCGAGCTGTCGAAGCTGAAAGAAGACAACAAGAGGAAACCGCGAACTTGCGCCGAGTAATGCGAGTGGCGGCTCAAGGTTGAACTTAACGCGGCGCCGTGACTGACGCCGACCCCCTTAGGGGCGCCGGTTGAGCCTGAGGTGTAGATGACATAGGCGAGCTGGTCAGAGCCGGCGACTGCCGACAACTCCGTTACCTGCTCGGTGTGCGGTTCGTGATTGCGCTCGTCATCGAGCCAATCGTCTAGTAGGAAGGACGGGGTCTCCGACGCCGCCATGACGCCCGAGCAAGACCCTTCGGTTAGGACGAGCGTGGCTGCCGCATTCTGCAGGACATACGAAACACGTTCGGCAGGATGCGCGGGATCGAGAGGCACATAAGTGCCTCCAGCTTTTAGCACGGCGAACATCGCGACGATCATCCGTGGCGGAGTCCTAATCAAGAGTCCGACCCGGTCCTCGCGCTGCAAACCCCGGTCTAGAAGGCGCACAGCCAACGAGTCGGCGCATCGGTTTAACTCGGCATAGGTCCAGGCGACTTCCCCATGCCGCAGCACAACCGCTTGCGGTACAAGTTCGGCTTGTCGCTCAAGCAATGTGTGAAGCCCTATGGGCTCGGGGGCGCTTCGAGATAAGGCGCGCAGGTGGTTGCCGAGCAACCGTTCGCGCTCCGCCGGACCGAGCAGCGGCAAACGCTCAATCGGCGCGTTTGGCGCCCTCAAAGCGCTCGCCAGCAACGTCAACCATTGTTCGGCGATGCATTCGACAGCTGCGGTAGAAAATCGAACTGCGTCATAATGAAGCTTGAACTGTAGTCCGTCCCCTCCCGCCAGACACTGCAAGTGAAGCCGGAAAGGCTCAACGAGAGTGGGGGGGGACTCGAGGCTCATAAAGATAGAGCCGGCCCGCTGAGGCTGCAGGATCGTGACATGTTCAAAGCTGAGCTTAGCAACCGCCGCGCCTGACAAGTGCGCGGGGTCAGCGAGGACGTAGTCCTGCCAGTCCCGATGTTCTTGGAGCATTGCGTCCAGCCGCTGCACGAACTCGGCGAAGGTTTCGTCAGGCTCAAGAACACAGCGCAAGGGCAACGTAAGCCCGAAGGCACCGATCGCCGTCGCGATCGGTGGGCTGCGGCCGTCGCTCAGAAAATGTATTTGGGTTGCTCGTTGCGGCGTATGACGTTGCAGCAGGGCCGTCCATGACGCGAACAAAAGCGTCGCGGGCTCAACGTCTAGGGCCTTGGCCAGGTCATGAAGCGCGCGGACCTCCTGCTGAGGCGATTGCGCCTCAAAAATCCCCCAGTCAATCGACGTCGCATCGCCCGTCGACGTCTCCAAGGCTAATCGCGCGGGAATCGGATCAGTCTGTTCGCACGCTTGCCAATAGCGCGCCCCATCGCCCTCGTCGGACGCAATAACCTCCTCCTGCCAAGCGGCGTAATCGGCGTATTGCACCGGCTCAGGCGCCAGAACGACGTCGGTCGCAGCCCCATCGTAGATTGCCGCCAGTTCGGCGACAATGTTCTGGAGACTGAGGTAATCGCAGCAGAACGGAGAAACCGCGATCAATAGGTAGTGCACATCGGCGGAGAAACGTACCAGCTCCGCTCTGAGCGCGTCACCGCGCAGATCTCGGCGCCGCCATTCGCTTTCGATTTCCGCCAAGGCCGTGGGGCGCCCCTCCGGAGCGACGCCGCTGCAGTCACGGAGCTCCTCGACGTCCACCGCCTCTGCGTTGATGACTTGGATCGGCTGCGTCGTTCCGGGCATCAGCACGATGCGCGTGCGCAGAGCCTCGTGTCGGGAAACTAGTCGGCGCAAGCTGTTCTGAAGACGACCGGCATCGAGCTGCCCTTCCAGACGAAGCCGTCCCAGCAGCGGCGCCATGTCGCGTCCTGCTTTCTCCTGAAGGCGCCACAGCCGGTCCTGCTGCCGCGACAGACGAAATCCGACCGTCTTCGGGTCAAAACTCATGGCGTCTCTCCGCATAGGACCGCCCACTCATTTGGCTTGAAGGTCTGGGCCATCGCCAAGCAGACCCTGCGAAAACCTGAATATGGATTGCGACCGTGCACGGCGAGAATGTTGTCCACCAGCACGACGTCATTGGCTTGCCAGGAAAAGCTGCAAAGGGAGGCCCTATAAATTCCGCGGAGATGTTCAAGAGCTTCGGGTTCGATCGAAGTCCCATCACCGTAATAAGTCTGCGTCGGGAGGTCAGCCTCTTCGAATTCCGCAAGCAGGGCCTTGGAAAATTCGGTTGGCAAGGTTGTCACATGGAAGAAGGTCGCATGATTGAACCAAATGTGCTCGCCGGTGCGCGGATGACGGATCATTGCGGGGCCGACTTGCCGCGTGCGCAACTGGTCGTTCTTTCTCCACTGACACTCTATGCTCACACTGTCGCAATAGCGCTCGACCTCCGCGCGGTCATGAGTCTGAAAGACCGTCGGCCACGGCAAGCCGAATCCGACTCCGTAGTTGCGCACATAAAGAATCCCGCGCCGCAGAAATCGCTCCTTCACCGCAGCATTTATGCGCCGCGTGATTTCACGGTTGTCGCCGATTGGCGTTTCGCCTCCCGTGCGCGCCGCCGTCTCGCACCAAAGAACGAGATAACGAGGACAAACGGGCGAAAAAGAGTGTTCGTTGTGTGGAAAGATAAACTGATCGGCCGGATAATCCGTCGACGTGTAGATATGGTGTCCAACCTCGGAGCGCGGCGAGGCGCGAAAGCGGTATTCAAGCGCCCCACCACACATTTTGTCGACGCATTCTGCGAAGTCCGACACGCCCTCGACGGCAAAACCGCGCAACAGCACGGCGCCATGCCGGGCCGCCAACTCCTCGAGCTCTTCGCGACGTCCTGCCGCCCAAGCCGACAAGCGGAGACCTTCGGCGCGCGCTTCGATGATGAGCGGAGAGTTGTCGACGCCCGGTAAGGAGGCATATTCGACCATTGACCCTGGCTGCAAGGAAACGGGCCGACGGCGCACGGAACCAAGCTGAGTCGAATTTCGGATTGCGTTCATGGCTAGCGCTCCCCAAAGAGCGAGAATTAAGACTCCAGCACGTTCGACACGCTGGACTCTTCGCGCGAAAGTTTACGTTTGGCTGACAGCAGTCGATCGGTTCGGCTGCGCAAATGTGCAGTTCGCGCGGCGTCGCGCATCGCACGGTCGCTCTTCGCCAAAAAATCCATCTGAGCATTCAGACCGATCTCCGGCTCCGACAACACCCGGCGCAGCAGCAACCGAAGAAGCTCGGCGAACCTGCCGATTGTGGCGGCTCTGAACAACCCCGACCGATATTCGAAGATGGCCCGAAGACCGCGCGGTCCGTCGTGGACGTGAAGGACGAGGTCGAGCTCCGTACGAGGCGCTGCAAAGGGTATCATCTCGAATTGCAGCCCGGGGATGTGCAACTCGGCCAAGGGAACATTGTGAAACACAATCTTGACCTGGAAAATTGGCGCATAAAGCGGGTTGCGTTCGGGCCGGAGCACCTCGACCAGTTTGTCGAAGGGCAGCTCTTGATGATCATAGGCCGAGAGTGTGACCTCGCGAATCTGCGTGACCAGACGACTGAAGCTCGGATCGCGATCCAGCTTGATCCGCAAGGCGACCAGATTGATGAAAAATCCTATCAAGGGCTCAAATTCACTCAAAGGCCGGTTCGCGACGTCAGCGCCGACGACAAGATCTTCGACGCCGGTGAGATAGCGGAGCAATCCGGCGAAAGCCGCCAGCATGGTCATAAACGGCGTAAGCGCGTGTTGACGGTTGAAGGCGTTCAGCTCTGCCTGCAGTTCGCTCAGGTCGAACTCATGCGAACCCGCGACGTCGCCCGTTTTCAAGCTTCGCGGCCAGTCGCCCGGCAGGTCTAGGAATGGGGGCGCGGACTTCAAATGCTCGACCCAGTAATCGAGCGCAAGCGAAAGGTCCTCGTCTTTCATCCTTTCACGCTGCCAGACGGCATAATCCGGATATTGGACAAGGAGCGGTGGAAGCGACGC
Organism: Methylocystis bryophila; assembly: GCF_027925445.1. NCBI lineage: Bacteria > Pseudomonadati > Pseudomonadota > Alphaproteobacteria > Hyphomicrobiales > Methylocystaceae > Methylocystis > Methylocystis bryophila. The sequence continues at coordinate 73,814 of NZ_AP027150.1, read as the reverse complement.
TTCGCTCCCATTCTGCAGGGCGACATACAGTGTGGCGAACTCCTTCAAGAACACGCCGAATGACCATCCGTCAAAGATGATGTGGTGGAAACAAAGCAAAACCGCGCACGCTTGCGGCGCTGGGTTCTGCGACGGCGGTGAACGATAAATGCTCGCTCGGACAAGCGGTCCGTTGGCGAGGTCGAACCGCGCCGCGATGGAGGCGCGGATACGGCTGAACAATTCGGTCGCTCCCTTGCCGTCCGCGCCCATCTCTAGCGTTTCGCAATTCGGCGTCACCTTGAGTTCAGAGACAACGTTTTGTTGAAGTCGCCCCGACTCCTCAAGAAAGACGGTGCGAAGCGACTCATGTCGCTGAATAATTGCGTTCAACGCCGCCGTAAATGTCTCGAGCTCGAGCGACCCCGTCACCCGCACGGCCACCGCGAAGTGATAGAGCGGGTTGGCGTCATCTATCTGCTGGGTAATCCATAACCGTTGCTGACCAAGCGACATCGGCAACGTCTCATGGTGCGGGGCTTTGGTTGGCGGCGACCCCGCCCGCGGGCGGCCGCGACCGCGAGCGCTGTCGATTGAGAGCGCAAGGGCTGCGAGGGTCGGCGCTTCGAACACGGCGCGCACCGGCAAGGCGATCTCGAAGGTCGAGCGGACGCGAGACACGACTCTCGTCGCCAGCAGAGAGTGGCCGCCGAGTTCGAAGAAGTCGTCTTCTATGCCCACACGCTCGACGCCGAGCACCTCCGCCCAGATCTGTGCAAGGACGGCCTCCGTTGGCGTTCTTGGCGCGAAGTAGCTGTTCGCGAATTCTGAATTAAGATCAGGTTCCGGAAGGGCCGTGCGGTCGAGCTTTCCATTTGCAGTGAGCGGCAACGCGTCAAGACTGACGAAAGCGGATGGGATCATGTAGTCCGGCAGGATCGCACGAAGATGTCGGCGAAGCTCCTCATGCGCAATTGCCTCCGCCTCGCCCACCACGTAGGCGACCAAGCGATGACCGCCTGCTCCAAATGGGCGCGCCATGACCGCCGTTGCGCGGACGCGCGGGTGGGTGGCGAGACAGGCCTCGACCTCCCCAGGCTCTATGCGGTGGCCGCGGATCTTCACCTGATGATCGATCCGGCCGAGAAATTCGATGGTCCCGTCGGTTCGGAAGCGACCGAGGTCGCCAGTCCGGTAAAGTCGCGTCCCCGCCGGGCCAAAGGGGTCGGGTAGGAACGCCGCCGCCGTGAGGTCTTGACGATTAAGATAGCCGCGACCGACCTGCACGCCGCCGACGCAAATCTCGCCCGGCGCGCCAATCGGCGCGGGCTGGAGCCAACGATCGAGGATATAGAGTCTCGTGTTGTCCACTGGGCGGCCGATCGGCACACTCAGATCATTTCCAGCAGGCGGCGTCTCGATCGGATAATAGGAAACATCGTCCGAACATTCGGCGGGACCGTAGGCGTTAAGCAAACGCACGTGCGGGTGACGCTCCATGAAACGACGGCAGAGCTCGGGCGCGAAGGCCTCGCCGCAAGGCAGGAGCCAGCGTAGGCTGGCGAGCCTCTCGCTTGTTTCAGAAGCGTCAAGCAACGCTCGGATCATGGAGGGCACCGCCTCCAAGATCGTGACGCCGCGTGCGGCGATTTCCTCCAGAAGGCGTTGCGGATCGTGGGAGATAGAGTCTGGAAAAATTTCGACCCGAGCCCCTAGCGTGAGCGCGGTTAAATACTGCCACACGGAGATGTCGAAGCATTGGGACGCCGTTTGTGCAATGACATCGGCAGATGTGAGATTCAGCGCCGGTACCTTGGTGATCAAATTGTTGAACATCCCCTGATGTTCGAGCATGGCCCCCTTGGGCTTGCCGGTGGAGCCCGAAGTGAAGATCACGACGGCGAGGTTTTGTGGGCAATGACGTCGGGATGGGTTGTCCAGGCGGTCCCCGCGCGCCTCCAGCGTCGCGAGATTTAATCGGCGTGGCTTGATGTCCGGCATTGCCGCAAGGATGGTCTCGGCCCGATCGCGGCATGCCGCCCCCACGAGCATCAAACCGACTTTCGACTCTTCCAGCACCTGCGTGATACGCCCGTCGGGATGGGCAGGATCAAGCGGCACATAGGCCGCGCCCGCCTTGAATAGCGCAAGTATCATCACCAAGAAATCAAGGCCCCGTTCCTCGAGCAAGGCAACTATGCAATCGGGGCCAACGTCCTCCCCAATCAGCGCATGAGCGAGGCGATTGACGCGCTCGTTCAGCGCGCCATAGGGAAGCGACGCGCCTCCGCAGGATGCGGCGATAGCCTCAGGCGAGCTTGCCGCTTGCGCTTCGAAACGGCCAATGATGTCCCGCGGCTCAGCATAAATACGAGAAGTCTCGTTCCACTCCACCAGAATTTGCTGCCGCTCGGACTCGCTGAGCAATGGAAAATCGGATAGCCGCGCTTCGGGACGGTGGATCATCTCCTTCAATAATCGCCGATAATGCCCCAATAGACGCTCCGCTGAGGCGGCGTCGATGCGCGCGCCGTCGTAGGTGATTTGCAAGTGCAGCTGTTCGCCCGGAATGACCACGAAGGTAATGGGATAATTCGTATGCGTGCGGTGCCAACAATCGGTGAACCGCCAGCTGCCGCGGCCCTCCAGCAAAGACGGATCGACGGGCGCGTTCTCGAAAGTCAGGAGATATTGGAAAAGGTCCGCGCCGCGCGGGAGCTGGCTCCAATTCTGCACCTGCGTTAGAGGTGCGTACTCATAGTTCCGGATCGCGTAATTTTGTTTGAGCACGCTCCGCAGGAATTGGGGCAACCGTTGATTGGGATTGATCGCAATCCGCAGCGGAAGGGCATTGATGAAAAGCCCGAGAATGGACTCGACTCCTGGGAGGTCCGCCGGACGCCCGGAAACGGTCACGCCGAACAATACCTCCAAGCGACTGGTGTATTGTGCGAGCAGTAAAGCGAGCGCCGCTTGCGCGAAAGTATTCGTCGTCACCTGATAGTGCTTGGCAAGTCCGTCGAGCTCAGCCGTCTCGGTCTCGGAGAGTTGCAGGACGATGTCTTTGACAGCATTTGCTCTCTTTGCCTCTAGCGCCGAGGAGCGGCTAGCGACAAGTGGCGTCGGCTCGCCGAAGCCGGCGAGGTTGTCGCGCCAGAACGATTCGGCGGCGCGCTCGTCCTGACGCTGCAGCCACGCGATGTACTCATTGAACCCCAATCCGCAACTTGGGAGCGAGGACTGGCGCTTGCTCAAGGCCGCATAATTGGATTGCAGCTCTTTGAGGATAAGCGATGTGCACCAAGCGTCAAAAAGGATGTGATGATGGCTGCGGATCAGAAGATACCGGCGCTCCCCAAGATGCAGCAGACGAATACGCGCGAGCGGCGCTTTCGCGAAGGCGAAGCCCACGCGTCTCTCCTCCGTCAGAAGATCGTTCAGGCGACTTCCCTGTTCGCTTCCGTTCAATCGGCGAAAGTCGAGATAGTCGAATGGCAGCTCGACGCGCCGATGCACGACCTGTTGCGATCGCGAATAGCCCTCCCACACGAAAGAGGTGCGAAATACTGGATGCGCATCGACAATGGCCTGCCACGAGGCTCTGAAGGTATCGACGTCGATCTCACCCTCGATCCAATAGCGATGCTGCATCACATAGACGCCGCTATTCGGCTGAGCCAGCGTGTGAAACAGCAGACCGTCCTGAAGCGGCGTCAGGGGATAAATGTCTTCGACGCCGGCGGGGTCCGCCGAAAGCCGATCCAATTCAATTCGGCTAAGCGTCGAGAGCGGGAAGTCGCCGACAGACGAGCTCCGTGGTGCCAAAGGCGTTTGCGTCGCCTGCCCCGATCGGATTGTGGGCGCCAGTTCGGCGATGCTTTGTCTAAGGAAAATTTCGTGGGGGGATACCAGGAGGCCCGCGGCCTGGGCGCGGCTTGCGGCTTGAATGCTTAAAATCGAATCGCCGCCAAGCGCAAAGAAACTTTCATCGATGCCGACCCGATCGAGTCCCAGGAGAGAAGAATAAATTTCCGCAAGTCTCGTTTCGATCTCGTCGCGCGGCGCTCGATAGGCCCGCGTCGAGAGCGCAGCCAGATCTATGACAGGCAGACGCTTACGGTCGATCTTTCCGTTCGGCGTCATCGGCAAAACGTCGAGGAAGACGAAATGCGAAGGCAGCATGTAATCGGGCAGCCGTCGGCGCAGATGCGCTTGAAAAACTTCGGCGTCCCGAGCAGCGCCTTTCCTTACGACCACGTGAGCGACGAGGCGGCTCACCGCTCCCCTGTCTGCGTGAGCTACGACGACAGCCTGCTCAACTGCTGCGTGCTCGCAAAGCACCGCCTCGATCTCTCCGAGCTCGACGCGAAAACCCCGGATCTTGACCTGTTGATCAATCCGGCCGTCAAATTCCACGACGCCGTCTCTCGTTAACCGACCGAGATCGCCTGTGCGATAAAGACGTCCGCCCGGCGTAGCTGCAAAGGGATCGGGTACAAATCGCTCAGCCGTCAGGTCCGGACGGCCAAAATAGCCCTGGGCCAAACCGACTCCGGCGAGACAGATTTCGCCGTCCACGCCGTCTGGCGCCAAGGCCAAATCGGGACTGAGCAAATAGGCCCGCATGTCCTCGATGGGGCGGCCAAGGGGCGCGACGCTCGATGAAGAAGCGTCAAGCGCCTCCAAGCTAATGGGGAGCATCAGCGCTCCAACACTCGCCTCAGTCGGCCCGTAGTGGTTGAAAACCTGGCACGAGCTCTCCTCAGCGAGCAGGCGTTTTGCGAGCTGCAGGGACAGAGCCTCCCCGCCGAAGATCAGTGCTCTGCGCGGCAGCAGTTTCGCTTCGTCTCCGTGCGGCGACAACGCGCCGAAATGCGACGGCGTAATCTTGAGCACGTCGATTCGATGACGCTCCGTATAAGCGCGAAACAAACGAGGATCTGTCGCTTCGTCGTAAGTCAAAACGTGAAGGCGCCCGCCGCTAGCGAGCGCCGGGAAAAGCACTGTGTTCCCGAGGTCCGCAGCGAGCGTGGAAGCCAGCGCAAATTGAAGTCCGCTCTCAGCCGAAAGCCGCCCGATGATCGCGTTCGTGTAATTTACCAGGCCGCCGTGCGTCACTGCAACGCCCTTCGGGCGTCCGGTCGATCCGGAAGTGTAGATTACGTAGGCGAGATCGAGAGAGCCGTTGCGGACGAAGGGCGCGACATCTGGCTCGTTGGCGGTCGCGGCTTTCAAGTCCTCCAAGAACACTGTGTTGACGCCGACGACCCCGGACCGCTCGAACCAATGCTGTTCGCACAACAGCAAGCTTCCGTGCTGCAACATGTCGGCTATTCGCGCCGGGGGCAGGGTTGGTTCGATCGGGATATAGGCTCCCCCGGCCTTGAGGACGGCGAGAATGCCTAGGATGGTCCTTGCGGAACGAAGGGCGCAAACGCCTACGGAGACATTGCGGTCTACCCCTCTCCCACGAAGGTAATTTGCAAGCCGGTTGGTCTCCGATTGGAGCTCCGCATAAGTCATCTCGCCATCGGCTGCGACGAGAGCGACGCTCTCAGGGGTCTTTCGCGCCCACTCGCTGAAAAGATGATGGATGCACGTGTCGCCAGCGCCAGCGCAATTCGAAGAAGCGCTATCCGCGCCTTGCTCCTCGACCTGCGCACGCGCCAAAGGAAGGGAGCCGATCGGCGTTTGAGGCGCCTTAACGACGGCTTCGACAAGATTTAAGAAGTTTTGGGCGAGGCGCGCGATCGTGTCCTCGCGGAACAGCTCGCGGCGATATTGAAACGACAGAACCAAGCCGTTCTTTGCTTCCGCCGCCATCAGTTTGAGATCGAAACGTTCGATTCTTTCGTCGAGCGCCAACCCCTCTACTAGCCATTCGCCGAACGGAAGGGAATCGCTGTTTTCGCCGAGAACTAATTGGGCGTATTCGCTGTCCACGTCAGCCTGCGCCCGCTGGAGGGCGAACCAGGTCTGGAAGATTGGCCACTGCCCTGAGATGCGTTCCGGCTGCAAGCGCTCGACAATCAACGCAAACGGGAAGTCTTGATGCGCCAAAGCTTCGGAGACGCAGCTTCGGATCTCAAGCAAGAAGTCTGAGAAGGGTTGCTCCGGCCGTACGGTGCTTCGAAAAGCGAGGGGATTGACGAAGTTCCCCACCACTGAGGCGAAGCGGCGCTGACTGCGGCCGCTCGCCGCGGAACCGACCACAATCTCCCGCTGGTTAGTGTAGCGGTAGAGCAGCAGCTTGTAGACCGCCAACAGGACCATGAATAACGTGGCGCCGTTGGCGCGCGCCAAGGCCTCGAGATCAGCAGTCGATTTGGCGTTAAGCCGCACGGAAACCGCCGAGCCCAGATTCGCCCGCGCCGCCGGACGGGGAAAATCGGAGCGCAGCGCCAAGATTGGCAACTCGCCGCCGAGGCGATGTCGCCAATAGCTCCAGTCAGCTTCGCTGGACGGACTAGCGAGATACTGACTTTGCCACGCGACAAAGTCCTGATAACGCTCTGCGATGTTGGGCAGACTTGGCGCGCGCCCAGCGATTTGCGCGCTGTAAACGGCTTGAAGCTCCTTCAACAATATCAGCAAAGACCACAGGTCCAATGCGATATGATGTGCGCAAAGGAGTAGCGTAGAGGTCGAGTCGCCGTGGCAATAGAGGGTTATTCTCAATATCGGACCATCGACGAGATTGAAAGGCGTGAACGCTCGACGAAGAAGCTCCTTTCGTAAATCGCTGTTTCCAATGCCCTCCGCGGCGACGACAGAGAAATAGTCATGTGTCGCAGTGAGCGGCTGGATCGCCTGGATGACGTCATCACCATCTTGCCGATAAACGCTGCGCAAGATCGGATGCCGCGCCAGTAGATGGTCTACAGATGATTGGAGCGCCAGATCGTCTACAGGTCCTCTCAATCGCAAAGCGACATGCAGGTTATAGGCGACGCTTGACTGCGATAATTGATGCACGGCCCAAATTGCTCGTTGACCTTGCGAGAGGCGCGACGCGGCGCAGGGATCGCTTTCTTCCGGCGCAGCCCAAGGTTTGATCTGTTCGAAATCACCAAGCGCCTCAGCCACCTGACCGAAGGTCCTCTCGGACATCAAAAGCGAGATAGGAATGTCTGTGCCGAGCAAGGCGTCGAGGGCGTGTTTGAGCTCGACCGTACCCAGAGAGTCGAGACCGCTGCGCATAATCTGCGAATCGGCGCTCAAATCGCCCTCGGGAACGCGCAAGAGTTTGGCGGCGGTAGAGGTCAGGAAACGTGTGATCAGCGCTACTTTTTGAGGACTGCGGAGCAGGCAAAGCGCTTCGCGCAGCAATGCGCCAGTTCCTCCAAAATCGGAAATCGAAGAGGGATTGGCCGCTTTGAGGCGCCGCGCCGCATCTGTCTCCGTCTGAGCCAAGACCGGGAGGTCGCCATTGAGATACAGCCGCTTACACTCCGCACGACGGACTTTTCCGCTCGAGGTCCTCGGGATTGACCCGGGTTGCACCAGGACGATTTCCGCTGGCGCTATGTCGCATTCGGACGCAAGGGCCTCACTAATCTTCCGGCACAACGCCCCCGCGCCACGTTCACGCATCAAGCGCAGATAGCTTCGTTGAGGTTCGGCGATCACGACGAGCGATTCTTGCTCATCTATCGTCACTGAAACGGCGGCGTTGTAGCCTGGCCTCAGTTCGTGGAACTCATCGTCGAGCACCCGTTCAAAATCCTGCGGATAATAATTGCGTCCCCTGACAATGATCAAATCCTTCAATCGACCAGTGATGAAGAGGTTTCCTCTTTCAAAAAAGCCGAGATCCCCCGTTCGCAAGAAAGAAACACCGTCATACCCGGGAATTCGTGCCCGAAAGGCGTCTTCAGACGCTTTAGGCTGTCCCCAGTAACCTTTCGCTACACAAGGGCCGGCTACCCAGATCTCACCCACCTCGCCATCTGGAACAGGAGCAGCGCTGTCCGGATCGACGATTTTGACGAGGTGCCCCGCCCAAGCTTGACCGCAACCCACCAATGGAGGAGCCGTTCGAGATGTGGGCGGGTCGCCTGGAACGCCGACAGGCGAAAACTGAGCTGGGCGCTGAAGCAGGATCGGTCTGCCCCGTGTCGGAGCCGTGACGACCAACGTCGCCTCCGCCAAGCCGTAACAGGGAAAAAAGCTTTCGCGTCGAAACCCACATTCGGCAAACGCCGTCGCGAAACGATCGAGGGTCGTCGCGCGGACCGGTTCTGCGCCGCTGAAGGCGATCCTCCAGCTACTGAGTTCTAAACCGAGCTTTTGTTCGGGCGTCACCTTCCGAACACAGAGGTCATAGGCGAAGTTGGGAGCTCCGCTGGTGTGGGCCTGGAATGTTGAAATCGCCTGCAACCAGCGGATTGGCTTTTCCAAAAAAGCCATCGGAGACATCAAGATGGAAGTCGCGCCCACATAAAGCGGCTGCAAAATGTTCCCGATCAAGCCCATGTCATGGTAGAGCGGCAACCATCCTACAAGAGTCGAATGCTTGGTGTGTTGGAAGCTGCGCTGGATCAGCGCTTGATTAGCCAAAAGATTTGCGTGAGTGACCATGACGCCGCGTGGAGCGCCGGTCGATCCGGAGGTATATTGCAAGAATGCGAGAGAATCTGGAGCGATCTGTGGCGGGTTCCAAGCTTCTGCCGCGTCGGATTCCAATTGATCCGTTGTAATGAGTGAAAAAGCGCTGTGCTCCGAACGCATGTCGACGCCAGCCGCAATATTGTCATGCAACTCCGCCACCGTCAGGATCAGATGGGCCGAAGCGTCATGCAGAATTGCTTCGAGGCGGCGGAAATGGCGCCCTGACGGTGGATAAGCCGGTATGGCGACGACGCCGGCGTATAGACATCCAAAAAACGCTTCGATGTAGTTCAAACCTGGCGGATACAACAGGAGCGCGCGCTGTTCGGCCATGCCCAGATTCTGGAGATGCGCCCCAATGGCTCGGGCTCGACGATCAAGCTCCCCAAAGCTCAGGCGGCCGGATTCCTTTTCACCGTTATTTAGGAAAATAAAAGCCGGTTGCTCACGCTGCCGCGCCGCGCGCGTGCGAAGCAACTCGATCAAATCTGATACCCCCTCCAAAGGAGGCTCTTCCGCCAAGTCTTGCCCGTCTACGAAGGTCATCGCCGCATGCCCTCTCGATCCTATACTGTGTTTATCACCTCTTCATTCGCTAGCTATATTTCAGTCGTGTTGTTATCTTGATTCGCCCCCCAAAAAGGCCGCGCCCAGACAGAGAGATTGGAGCTCCGCAAGATTTGCTGTCACCGCGAACGCACTGACGCCTCTCAGTTCTTGAACGCGTGCGCTCCCCGCGCCGTCGCGCGTCGGATCACCTAATTTTCGACTCCGCTTCCGCCATTTGCTTGCGCAAGCTGAGTGGCCGCATATCCGTCCACACTTCTTTGATGTAGGAGAGGCATTCGGGCTTGAGACCAATTTTGCCAACAGCACGCCAGCCGTCGGGAATCTCCTTGTAGTCAGGCCAGATCGAATATTGCTCTTCATGGTTCACGACGACTTTGTAGACCATCGTTTCGTCTTCTTCCCAAGACATGTCACCCTCCCGTAATTGAGTTTCTGCCTGTTTGAATTGTAATTCATGCGCTCGCGCCGACCGTCTTCTCCGCTGCTTCCACTGCCGCACGAAACCGCCCGGCGATTTCGTCAATCTCGGCTGGGGTTACGATCAGCGGCGGGAGGAACCTTATGACGCTGCCCAACCTTCCGCCCCGCTCGAGAATCAATCCGCGGCGCAGACATTCGTTTTGAAGTTTTTGCGCCATTTGTGGCGACGACGAAGGCGGACCCGCGAGCCTATCGGTGTGGTCGGCGCGGACGATCTCGACACCCACCATTAATCCGCGGCCGCGAACGTGGCCGATGCACCTTGTCTCGGATTGTATGCTTCTGAGCGCGTCTTGGAGGCGACATCCCATCTCTTCGGCGTTGCATTCAAGACGCTGCGCCGAGATGAACCTAATTGTCGCGGCGCCAGCAGCGAAGGCCAATTGATTGCCGCGAAAAGTGCCCGCGTGAGCGCCGGGCTGCCAATGATCGAGTTCGCGGCGATAGATTACGACTGAAAGCGGCAGGCCTCCTCCGATGGCCTTGGAAAGCACGAGGACGTCAGGCGTGATGCCAGCGTGCTGGAAGGCGTAAAGACGCCCGGTGCGACCTAGCCCCGTCTGGACTTCATCGAGGATAAGCGGAATGCCTCGGAACTCGGTTATCTCACGGATCTTACGCAGCCAGCTGTCAGGGGCGGGATTGATCCCTCCCTCCCCTTGCACGACCTCGAGGATCATTGCGGCGGGCAGCGGCACGCCACTAAGGGGGTCTTCCAACAAATTTTCAATGTAACGCGCACTCATTTCCGAGCCGGCGTGACCTCCGAGCCCAAAGGGACACCGGTAATCCGAGGGGTAGGGAAGAAATTGGACTTCCGCGGCGCCGCCATTGATCGCGGCCTTTGGGCCGCTTTCGCCAGTAAGGCTGAGGGCGCCCGAGGTCATGCCGTGATAGGCCCCACGGAACGACAGGATACCCCGACGGCCCGTCGCCGTTCTGACAAGCTTGAGCGCCGCTTCAATCGCGTCAGCGCCAGACGGCCCGCAAAATTGAATCTTGAAGTTGTTCGGGAATTCCGCCGGCAGACTATCAAACAAATCGCCTATGAACCGGTCCTTCAGTGGGGTTGGAAGGTCCAGAGTCTGCAAAGGGACAGCCCCGCTCAGGGCGTCGCGGACCGCGTCGACAACAACCTCATGGTTATGTCCTAGAGGCTGAGTGCCCGCGCCCGAAAGGCAGTCTATGTACTCGCGATCCTCAACGTCTCGGACCCGAACGCCGCCTCCCGATTTCAGCGCGATCGGAAGTCCGCGTGGATAGGTTCTGGCGTTAGACTCGATTGCTTCCTGCCGTTCGAGGTAAGCGTTCCTAAAAGACAAGTAATATGGCCGCAACGCTCCTGGGTCGGAGGCGCAATCACTTTGATTGGACTTGTCAAGCCGAATAGTATCGTCAACGCACACTAGGCCCCCTCCGCCGCCGCCACGGCTGTCGCCAAAAGTAATGCTAATTGGGCAGTGTGTCGACTCTTTTTTGGTCAATATGTCGACCGCACGCTCAGCTCGTCGCCTTGGAAAACGTATCTCATGCCAACCTGCGCCGAGTCGGAGCCGGGTGGAAGGGCCAAGGTTCGCGGTTTTTGGTTCGACTTGGCGAAAGAGCTTAGCTTCGCCCTGAGCGCTGCAATTGGACTACAAGAGACGATGCTGGGCGTCTCAGGCTCTTGCGTCCGGCGCGCGAAGGACGGCATCCAGGCGCGCCCTCTCTTCGCGCTGGCTTCGATTTACGATCGCGCGACGCGTCGCGAGGGGGCCAAGACCAACCCTCCCCCACGGCGTCTGCGAACCCCGACGAGCTGCCAGCTTCGCAAAGTGGGCTACGACCGCAAGCTTTCCACGCGCCCGCGCCGCCCTCCGCGAGCTGCGGGCGCGATCGCGGACTTGAAGAACGTTCCCGGGCGGTTGGCGCGATCCCTCACAAAAAGAGCGTCTGAGCGAGCACCACAGAGATTCCGTTTTGTGACGAAGTCCCGCCTAGCTCAAAGGGACGAGGTCACGCGGCGAGCAGCCGGATACAGTGCGCCCCCCCTGTACCCTTCCCACGGTTCATGAAGAGTAACGCGCGGTTGGGAGCGCGGAGCAGAGCAGAGCGCTTCCAACCGCGCGCGCCGAAAGATTGATCGCGCTACTCTCCTGAGTCGAGCCGACCCGCCGGGAGCGACCAAGCGCCCCCTGAGTCTCGAACACCTGGGGGGACTTGTGCCTCGGCGGGCGGCCGCGATGAATGCCCCGTAGGGAGTCCGCGCCTTTGAGCGCCAGTACAGGGAATGGCTGACATCGCAACGGCCCCGTGAACACGAGGGGCTTCAAGATGGAGGATGAAAACAAACAACTGGTTTGTCGGCGTCGATTGGGCTTCGCGGACGCCCCACGTGCGCCTGTCGGACGCCAAAGGCGCGAAAATTGGCGAACGCACCTTCGCGCATCGCGGCGAAGGTCTGAAGGATATGGCCGACTGAATTCTCAAATCGACCGGCGCGGCGCCTGAAGAGGTGATGGTCGCCATTGAGGTTCCACATGGTCCCGTCGTGGAAAGCCTGATGGAGCGCGGCTTCCACGTCTACGCTATCAATCCCCAGCAACTCGATCGCTTCCGCGACCGCTTCTCGCCCGCCGGCGCCAAGGATGACAGCCGCGACGCCGAGGCGCTGACCGATGCGCTGCGCACCGATCGACACTGCTTTCGCCTGCTGGCGCCGCTCCATCCGGTCGTCGTCGAGTTGCGGGAAAGGTCGCGCGTCGCTGACGACCTGCATGCTGAACGCTACCGCCTTTCCAACCGAGTTCGTGAGCTGCTCTGGCGTTACTACCCGCAGTTTCTTGAGCTTTCCGATGACATCGGCGCCGATTGGTTTCTTGACCTGTGGCGTCTGGTTCCAACACCCGACAAGGCCAAAGTGTGCGAGGCCACGGTCGAGCGCCTGCTCAAGCGTCACCGCGTCCGTCGCATCACTGCCGCTGAGGCGTTGGAACAGCTCACATCCTCGCTGATCTGCGCCGCCGGCGGAACGGTCAGCGCCGCCACCGGGCATCTTGAGGCCGTCGCTCGACGCATTGCTCTCGTCAACCGCAGATCAGCGAGGCCAACCCCAAGATCGATCGCCTGACCGAACAGCTCGCGGGCGGAGAGGAAGTTGCCGAGGGCAGAGAGAAGAGCAGCGTGATGTGACGATCCTGCGATCCTTGCCGGGCGTCGGAAGGATCATCACATCACGCTGCTCGCAGAAGTCAGGACGCTCTGCAACGGAGAGATTATCATGCGCTGCGCTGCCTCTCGGGCGTCGCCCCGATCACGAAGCGGTCGGGAAAAAGCAAGATCGTGCTCCTGCGGCAGGCGGCGCATGTTCGCCTGCGCAACGCCGTCTATTATTGGGCGCGCACCGCCGTGCATCACGATCCACGAAGTCGGGCCAAATACGCCGCCTTGCGCGCTCGAGGCCATGGTCACGGCCGAGCCCTCCGTTCGGTCGGCGACCGCCTGATCACCATCGGCGGCGCCATGCTCGAGTCCGGGACTCTCTTCAACCCGAACCTCCCCGCGAAAATCAGCTATCCCCGCCCATGATCAGACTTTACAAACGGTGGGGAGTCCCCCTCCCCGCGAGGGTCAGCGACGGCGGCGACGGCATCTAAACCGCTGCAAAGTCGATCGCGGCGTCGATCATGTCCCGTTCAGTTGCCCTCAACCCGCGCATGTCAGAAAGGAAGTTTACGAGAGCTGCAGCTCGTATATTGATCTCTCGGCCTAGGCCAACCGGCGCGACTCCATGCCCAGGGCTCTCACGTCGCGCGCGGGCTCAAACAGCAGAGGCGAGCCTCTTGATATTTCATCAGCCCCCGGTGAGGACTCTGAGACGATCGTCCGATCTCGGCTTCCGATGGTGCGGCGCCTGGGCGATCGACGCTTCCCCGCGCGACGTCAGTCGGCCCGTGTTTCTAGATGATTTAGGTGCGTTTGATCGACGATGCTGGGTTGACAATCGCCTCAACATTTGGCTGGGCGCGCCGCGCGAAGATGATCTGCCGGGACTTTTGGCGGGGATCGCCGACTGCGAGCGGGACGATGTGACGTCGCTCCTGCATCCGGCAGATCGCGCTGTCAGGGCAGCTGGGCGCGGCGTTGCGCGTTGGTTACTGAGCCGCCTGCTGGATTGTGCACCCGTCGATGTGGCGATCTTCAGAGGACCGCACGGCAAGCCCCTGCTAGACTGCAAACGCCATGGGTTGGCTGCGCACAGCCTCCATTTCAACGTGAGCCATGTCCGGGGACTCGTCGCCGTGGCGATCGGCCCGGCCCCGCTTGGCGTGGACATTGAGCTCGTGCGGACCTTCCCGGACATGCAACTGGTTGCGCGTCAGCATTTCGCGCCGGAGATGTTGGGGCCGTGGGAAGCGACGATGGACCAAGAGGAGCGGACGGCGCACTTCTACCGCTTCTGGACTCTGGGAGAGGCGTTCATCAAAGCGACGGGACAAGGGCTTTCTCAGAACTTCCGTTCATTCGCTTTTCCGGCCAAAGGAGAACCTCGCCTCCTACGGGTGGACGATCGGTGGGGACCTCCGTCCAGATGGAGCTTTGGCATTTTCTAGCCGCAATCATGGACGGTTTGGCCGATGCGCTGATGGAAGCGGTCTCGCGCCGGCGGCGCGGGCGATCCAGATACAAATAGACGACCACTGGCGTAAAGCGTCAGCGCTTGGCTGACGATAAGCCAGCCAATTATGGCGACCCCCAGCGGTTGGCGGTGTTCCGTGCCTTAGCCCGCGCCGAGCGCCAGCGCGCCAAAAAACGCGGCGAATGTGGGCATCATGCTCGGCCGGAAACGCAATAGGCGGGCGCAGTGGATCGACTCCTGCGACGACGGGCCCGCATCGCGCTCAAAGTGCAGCACGACTTCAATCATCATGATCGCGTTCTTCATGGCGACGAACCCAAGACTTCCAATTTCCATACGCTCTTTACCCGCGAGAACTTCTTGGCGAACGCCACCCCTCCCTCGACCAGAGCGCCGTGCACCTGAAAGGATCGCTTCGCTACGTCGAGACCGATGATGAGAACTTTTTCCACGAATGCCCGTTCGTTTGTGGGATGCGCAAACGTCGCCACCATGGCACATCACGAAGCCGTCGGGAGGGGGCATCCACTCGATCACTCGAGCTACTGTCCGAATTTTCGAGGCCAGCTCTCAGATTCTGCGAGAAACCTTCGTGGACAAGCCAGTTCACGCCCCTTAAGATTGACCAGCTGCCACCCCAGTGGGCGCACGAGGGCATGAAATGTTGAGGAATCGACTGACGAGGCGAAGCGCCATAGCCGCAGGCGTGGCGGCGGTCGGAACCTTCCCATCCCTTCCTGTTAGCATGGTGCGGCTCGCTTTCGGCGGGGAGCGCGAGGACTTCGCCTTCACTTACATCTCTGACGCCCACATCCAGCAGATTGAAGGCGCGAGGTTCGTGCGCAATTGGGATCTGGGTCTCAAGCGCGCCGTGGCCGAAGCCAATCTGATCAAGCCGGAATCGGATTTCGTCCTATTCGGTGGCGACCTTGCTCAGCTCGGCAGGCGTGACGAGCTCGACCACGGCGCAGAAATCCTTTCGGCCCTGAAGCCGAAGCTCCATTGCGTCATGGGCGAGCATGACTATTACCTCGATCTCGGCGACTATTGGCGCGAGCTCTATGGACCCGATCATTACAGCTTCGATCACAAGGGCGTTCACTTCATCACCCTGAACTCAATACTGACTACCGACGAATGGACCCATCACCGCTGGCCGACTGCCGAGCGGCGCATGTCGGAGATGGCTACTCTCGACAATCCCCACGGATCACCTTTCATGGTCGGCGAAGCGCAGCGCGCTTGGCTGCGCGAAGATCTCGCCAAGATCGAGCACAACACACCGATCGTAGTGTTCTCCCATTCTCCGCTTCAAAAGATCTATAAAGGTTGGAATTTCTGGACCGACGACGCGGAGCAAGTCCAAGAGCTTCTGCAGCCGTTCAAGTCGGTCAACGTGATCTATGGTCACGTACATCAAATTCAGTACAACAAGATCGGAAACATCGCGTTCAACTCCGTAATGGCAACGGCCTGGCCTTTGCCATATCCCGAGGCCTACGCCCAGGCGGCCAGCCACCTACCGGTTCTCACCGTGCCGATGAATCGCGCGGATCCATTTTTCGAGCACGACGCCACCGGCTGGCAGCTCCTCAACGTCGGTTCTGGCCGCATCGCCGCACATTATAAGCTTTGGGAGAATCGCGATCGCATGGTGGTTTTCGATTCCACGCGGGACGAGCCGATTGATTTCGACTTTCGGGACGCTTCGCATCGAACGCCGTCGCAAACCCACTACTAACCGCTCGACAACCGAGGCGTCTTGGAGCCTGTTCGCTTGAGGCCGGGCGCCTATTTTGTCGTTTAGAAAGGAGGCGTACGTGCGCGCGTTAGACGCGCCACGTTAATGCCTCGCGGCCAGTGATTGCTGTAGAGGTCGGACAACAGTTGCGTCAGCTCCAACCACTCTGGGAAAAGACAGCTTGAATGTCGCGCCGCCGCCAGGCGTGTCCTCGATCCAGATCCGTCCGCCGAGCTTTTCCATCACGTTTTTAGCGATCGCGAGGCCCAGACCCGCGCCCGGAGTGGAGTCGTTTTCTCGCCAGAAGGGTTCGAAAATTCGCTCGCGATCTTCGGGCGCGACGCCTTTGCCGTGATCCTCGACCTCCACATCTGCGCGGCCGTGCATGCGCACGATGACCGTACCGCCCTCGGGCTCCATCTTCAGGGCGTTGTCGATAAGATTGCTGACCACGGCTGTTAACGCCGCCATGTTTCCCTTCACGAGGCGCATGCCCTCGCAGGTCTCGAGCTCGATCGAACGCCCGCTCTTGACCGCCAAAGGGAAAAAGCTCCGCACCACCTGCTGAACCGTTGCTTGTAGATCCACATCGGCGTCGAAGGCTTCCTTCTGCTCTTCCAAGCGCGCCGCGCTCAACGCTTGCTCGACGATCGTCTGAAGCTTGCTGGAATCATTCAAGAGATTGACGACAAGCGCCGATTCTGGCGCGTTCTCCAGTCTCGCCCGCATGATCGCGAGCGGCGTGCGCAGCTCATGCGCGGCGTTCGCGAAGTAGCGCCGCATGCGTTGGGCGCTGCCGTCGACGCGCGCGAGGGCCTCGTTGATGGCCTGCACGAAGGGAGCAATTTCTCCGGGAACGTCCTTTTCCGAAAATTGTTGCGAGAGCCGGTCAAGATCCACTTGCGACGCCTGCTCGGACAGCGCCCTTAAAGGCTGCAGGCAATGTCGCATGGCGTACCAACTGACACACATCGAAAACAGGAGGGCGCCGAAGAGATACGGCAGCAATGCCGAGATTGCATTATTGAAGGTGTCGACAATGTCGGACCACCGCGGCCTTTGGTTGTAAATTGCCAAATAATACGGACCCTGCTTCGTCCAATGGGGACCTAGCATCCCATGGGCCCTCTTTACTTTATCTTCAGATAGAAAAAAGTGAAGATGCATTGGTCTCAGACGGAGCGCATCTTGCAGCTCCTTGACCAAAACCGGCGAGGAGCCTGCGAGCGGCGCGGTCGAATGCACGTCGAAGGCAGCGAAAAGCAGATCCGGAATTCGCTCCAACTCCTGCTTCAACTCGACATTCGGCTCGATCCGCACATCGCCGCTTTCATCGCGAATGAGCGAGTCGGCGACGAGAGTTTCGACTCGATCAGCAGAGAGCTCTTCCAGGCTGATGTCGTTCGACCAGAACGACAGGCTCACGGAAGCTATGGGCCCGAGAAAGAGAACGAGGATCTGCGTCACCGCGATCCCGATCAGCACGCGTCGCGCCAATGTCGGCGGCGAACTCACGGGTCGCCGCGCCTCGTTGCTGCGATGAGATAGCCGACGCCCCGCGCGGTGTGAATATCGACGCCCGCGTTCAGCTCCGCGAGCCTCTGGCGCATGCGCGAGACCAGCGCCGTCAAAGCGTGCTCCTGAATTTCCTCGTCGGGGCCGTAGACCTGTCCGAGCAGTATCTCGCGCGGCACGACGCAGCCGGCCCGGTTCAAAAGCGCGCCCAACAACGCTAGCTCTCTGCGCTGGAAAAGGATGGGCGCATCATTGACGAAGGCGGTTCGCGCGCAGGGGTCGAAGGACAGCAAGCCCAAACGAATGCGATTCACTCCTTCCTTCCCTGGCCGTCTGAGCCCGGCCCTGATGCGCGCCATCAATTCGTCGAGGCTGAAGGGCTTCGTCAGATAGTCGTCGGCGCCGGCGTCGAGACCCTCGATGCGGTCGTCGATCGCATCGCGCGCGGTCAGCATCAGGATCAGGCTCGTCGGGTGGTTTTTTCGCGCGCGGGGCACGAGCGACAGGCCGTCGCCGTCGGGAAGGCGCCGATCGAGCAGCACGACGGAATAGGGACAGGCGCTGAGAGCCGATTCAGCCGCTCGGAGGGTTGCGACCTGGTCCACGTCGAAGCCCGATTGACCGATCCGCAAGGAGAGCTCACCCGCAAGCTCGCTTTGATCCTCAACCAGCAGGACCCGCATTTTCCGTATCCGCCTTGAGCAATCGACCGCGTAACGACAGTCGCATAATTCTGCCGAAGGTAGAGAAAGTAAAGAGGGCATTTTTAAGCCGGTAGTCGAGCTTAATTGAGGCGGAGACGCTCCAAGGGGCTGTGGCTAATCCGCCACACATCAAAAATTTCATTCCGTCCAACTTCCTGCATGAGGTTCACATGACCTTTCTTCTCCACTGTCTCGCATTGGATCGGGCGAATCCCTGCGCGCCTCGGCAGCGTTCAGCGGTTCGAGCCGAATGGGCAATCGCCAATCCAAAAAGATGCGGTGTGAAGAGGCCATCCATGCAAACGAACAAACTGCGTTGCGGCGCGTCCGCGACGGCTGTCGCGATTTCCCTCTGGTCGACAGACCTGCTCGCGCAAACCAGCCTTCCCTCGATCGACATTGGCAGGCCGAAGCCGGTCACGCATGCGGCCGCGAAGCCCAAACCTAGCCCCCATACGGGCGTAAGCCACGTTGCGCAGGGCGGCCGCGGCAACGGCAGGCCGGTTCCGGGACAAGGGACAGGAGGTGGCGCGGCGAGCGGCGGAACCGGCGCCGGTCAAGGCGGCGGAGGAGACGGCGGCAGTGGAGGCGGCGGAGCGGGAACGGGCGCGGGCGGCTATGGCGGCGCCGGCCCGGCGCAGGACCCCTACAACAAGAGCTATGTGCTCGAGAAGGCCTCGACCGGCACCAAGACCAACACGCCGGTCATGGAGACGCCGCTGAACGTCCAATCGGTCAGCCAGCAAGTGCTGCGGGACCAGCAGGTCGTCACCCTCCCCCAGGCGCTGCAGAATTTCGCCGGAGTTTCGGTTCCGGGCCCTGCTTCCGGGTTGGCCGGCACGCCGAGCAGCGGGCTATTTATACGCGGGTTCCAGACAAACACTTACTACCGCAACGGGTTTCGCATCGATGGCACTTTGAATTTTGGTGATTACATCTCCACGCAGCAGTTCGCCAATGTCGCCAGCGTGGAGGTGCTCAAAGGTCCGGGCGCCATTCTTTACGGGCTTTCCGACCCGGGGGGCGTCATCAATATCGTCACCAAGGAGCCGCTGGACGCGCCCTATTACGCGGCGCAGCAACAGGTCGGCTCCTTAGCGCTGTACCGCACGACCGTCGACGCCACGGGCCCGCTCAACACCGACAAATCATTGCTCTATCGGATGAACATGTCCTACGAGAACAATGGCGCGCCCTTCGGCTATTTCGTCGATCTCACCAATAGTGAGAATCTCTTTCTTGCGCCGGTCGTTAAATGGAATGTCGATTCAGCAACCTGGGTCAAGCTGGAAGCGGAGTATAATCAGCATCGCGGGGACATCTACTTCCCGTTTGATCCTCTCTTCAACGGAGCGTTCGTGAACATTCCACGCAGCGCCAACTATGGTGAGAGCTCCCCCTATTTGACCACGCAGCTTCTCGCTGCGCTAACTTGGTCGCATCAATTCGACAAGGACTGGTCGATCAAGCAACAGATCGTCTACAACAATATCGGTTTCCACGATAATATTACTTATGGCTATGGTGTCCTGGCCGGGCCTCCGGCATTGGTTCCCCAACAATCAGCTCAAACCGTGAGTGGGCAGACCACTTACGCCACCAATGTCGATATCACCGGGCATCTCAACACATTCGGAGCGGAACACACGGTGCTGCTCGGCGGAGACGTCTACCATACGACCGGGCAGGCTTCGAGCATGTCATACAATTTTTCTTCAGTCATCGGTCTTTTCGATCCGATCCATCTCGGCATCCCAAACCCCCAGTGCCCTTGCTCCTTCTTCCCAGCCGATTACACCCAGGACACCGCCGGCCTCTATCTGCAAGACCAGATCAAGTTGCCTTATAATTTCTTTCTCCTGACGGGGGCGCGATACCAGTATATCCGTCAAACGATTCTTGCCGGTGAGGCGCAATATGCTTTGCAGCCAGCCCCCCCGCTGAACGGCCAGGCGTTGACGCCGCGCTTCGGCCTGCTGTGGCGGCCTCAGGAGTGGCTGAGCCTCTACGGCAATTACACCGAGGGTTTTGGCCCGAACGCGGGAATTTATGTTTATCCCGGTAATCTCGCCCCGCCCACGCGCGCCCAGAGCTGGGAGGCGGGCGCCAAGCTCGAGCTCTTCGGAGGGAAGCTCCGCGCCACCGCGGATTACTTCGAACTCGTGAAGACGAATGTCCCCTTCCCCGATGTAAATCCGGCTCACATCTGCCCCGGCGGCGGTGGCGGCCTTGGAAGCTGCTCCCTCCTGGCCGGGGCGGCGCGCAGCACGGGGCCGGAGGTCGAGATTCAGGGCGAAATCCTGCCGGGCTGGAGCGTGATCGCCGCCTATACCAATGACGATGTTCGCGTCACCAAAGCCCAGCCTGGCGCCAATCCGGGCGTTGGCCAGCGGTTTTCGGACGTGCCGCGCAATCAGGCGAGCCTCTGGACCACCTATGAGCTCCAAAACGACTCGGCTCTGAAGGGCTGGAAGTTCGGCGCCGGCTACCACTATTTCGGCTCGAGGCCGGTTATTGACACAACCAACCCGCCTTGGGCATGGCCGTTGGTCCCCGCCTATGGCACCGTCGATTTGATGGCCGCCTATAGCTTCAGCTACGCGGGCTCGAAAATGACCGCGCAGCTGAATGTCACCAATCTGTTCAATAGGGCTTATTCTACGGACGAATACAATACGGGTACGCTGGGCCCTGGGCCTGGATTTTCCACTGCCAGCTTCCGCTCCTATGGCGCGCCCTTCGCGGTCATGGGCTCTCTACGCGCCGAGCTCGACAAGGGGGCTACGCCTGCACCATGGCTGCTGCCGGCGCCCACGGCCTCGCCGTCGCTGCCCTCCTTCACCTGGACCGGCTTCTATACAGGCGGCCAGGTAGGTTACGGCTTGGGCCTCAACGACGGATGGGAGAGCTGGTCCACGGCTCAGGGCCAGAGCGGCCAAAGCAATCTCGGCAGCGGCGCAACAGGCGTGATCGGCGGGGCTCATGTCGGCTATAATCAACAGTTCGACCAGTGGGTTCTAGGCCTCGAGGGCTCCGTCGACGGCGCGACCTTGACCAAAAATGCGGAGGTCCTCGCTCCCAGCATCGTGGGGCAGGCTCTCAACGGCAGCTGCGTTCTGTTCCAATGCTTTGGCAGCACTGGCGGCACGGTGACCAGTATTGTGCATTCCGGCGTTCAGGGCTCCGTTCGCGCCCGGGCGGGCTACGCCTTCGGTCGGCTGCTGCCCTACGCCACGGGCGGCGTCGCCTTCGGCACCTTCAAGAGCGACGCCCAACTGTTCGGCACCGACCTCGACGGTTTGACCAACTTCGCCGCCAGCGGCGCTGCTTCCACCACGCGTGTGGGATGGACCGCCGGCGCTGGCGTCGAATACGCCGTCAACAACCACTGGTCGCTCCGAGCCGAATACCGCTATTCCGACTTCGGCCACCTCGGGATTTCGACCGACCCTTCGGCGGTCGGCGCGGTCTTCGCCCTCGACCGCCATCTCGACCAGCAACAGGTGCAGGTCGGCTTCAGCTATAAACTGTTTGCCGGCCCGGAGCTTGAGGCGCCCCCATTGATTACCAAGGGCCCGGCGCTCGCGGGCAACGACTTGCCCAAACTCGGCGGGGTGGCGCCGTCAATCGCGCCCTTCGCAATGAATTGGTCTGGCTTCTACGTCGGCGCGCAGATTGGCTACGGCTGGGGCCTCAACGACGGCTCGCTCACCTATGCGACGCCCGGCGGTCTAGCTGGCCAGAGCAATCTCTCCAGCGGCGCGATCGTGATCGGCGGCTCCAATAATCAAAACGCCGACGCGATCGGCGTGATCGGCGGCGCGCATCTCGGCTACAATCAACAGTACGGCAAATGGGTCGTCGGCGTCGAGGGTTCGGTCGATCCCACGCTCATGGGCCGCTCGCCACTCATCAACGTTCCCAACTTGGCGTTGGTGGATCCCATTACCCTCGCCAACGACGTCGGCGCGACGGCCAGCGGCGCGATCTGGTCGCGAATCCAGGGCTCGCTGCGCGCCCGCGCCGGCTACGCGCTCGGTCGCATGCTGTTCTACGGGACAGGCGGTCTCGCCATCGGCGAGTTCAGCAGCAATTTCCAGCTCTATGGGCTCGACACGACCGGCGCGCCCTTTTACGCCGCCGATCGGCGCTCCGCGACGCGCCTCGGCTGGACCCTCGGCGCCGGCGTCGAATACGCCATCAATCCGCATTGGTCGGTGAGAGGCGAATACCGCTACACGGATTTCGGCCATATGGGGGATTCGCCCGCTCCCACGTCGATGGGCGGGTTCTACACGGCCGATCGTCATCTCGATCAGCAGCAGGTGCAGGTCGGCGTGAGCTACCGCTTCAACGACGGCGTCCTGGCGCCTGTCGAGACCAACGCGATCGTCGCCGATCTTCCCTCGATCAAGGGCCCCGCGATCCTGGAGCCTCCGCCTCCCGCCTCATGGACGGGCGTCTACGCCGGCGCGAACCTCGGCGGCGGCTGGTCGGTCAACAACAACAACTCGACGAACTTTCTGCCTTTCACCGACCCGAGCTTCCCATTGGGCGCCTCGGCGCTGCCCGGCGGCGGCTCTTTCTCGAACCTCGTCTATCTGCCGGGCGGCAACGACAACACGGCCAAGACCGCCGGCGTCGTGGGCGGCGGCCAGCTCGGATACAACTTCCAGATCGACCGGGCGATCATCGGCGCCGAGGCCGACATCCAGGGCGCGACCATCGCGAGCGGGCACAACGGCGCATACCTCAGTGTACTCGCGTCTCCGTTCATCGGCGGCTCGGTTTTGGCTCCGCTCGCAGGCGGCGCCCCTGTCGGCAATGTCGGGGTCCCCTGGTTCGGCACCTTGCGCGGCCGTGCCGGCTGGCTCCTAAATCCGACCCTGGCGCTTTATGGCACGGGAGGCTTCGCCTACAGCGGCCTGCAGGTTGCGGGCTACTCGACGACCGCGAGCGGCTGGACCGTCGGCACGGGCGGCGAGTGGATGTTCGCGCCCAATTGGTCGGCGAAACTCGAATATCTCTACATCAACGCCACCAGCAGCTCGAACGGCGGCTTGGGCGCGTTTTCGGGCGTCGGCTCCAGCAGACTGAGCCCCGCGATCAACGTCGTTCGCACCGGCCTGAACTACCACTTCAACTGGGCTGCCCCGGAGGCGGTGCTCGCCAAATATTGACAGAATGGCGAGGGGGACGAGAGCGCGTCATTTCTTCTCTGCGCCTGCGGGAAGACAGAGATCCGCGCAAGTCAGTAGAGAAGGGTCACGCGGATGGTGCGGCAGTTATTCGTCTTCATCCACCGCTGGGCAGGCCTGGCGATGACGGTCTTTCTCGTCATCGTCGCGCTCACCGGCAGCGTGCTCGCTTTTCGCGAGGAGCTGGACGTCTGGCTCAACCCCGAGCTTTTGACGGTGGCGAAGCGTGACACGCCAGTGCTCGACGGATTCACGCTGCGCGAGAAAGCCGCGGCGCTCTATCCCGATTCAAGCTTCGACTACGTTCAATTGCCCATCCAGCCGGACCGTTCAGTGGCGTTCTCGCATAAGCCCGGCATGAAGCCCGGGGACAACATGATGGAGAAGGTAGTCAATTTCTACCTCGATCCCTACACGGGCGAGATGCTCGGCGAGCGCCCCGGTTGGAGCGGTCCGACGCTCGAACGCAAAAACCTCATGTCTTTCCTCTACCGCCTGCATTTCTCGCTTGCCCTGCCCTGGAGTTGGAGCTTCGGGGAGAACAGCGTCGGCGGTTATGTTCTGGGCGTCACGGCGCTCTTCTGGACCATCGATTGCTTCATCGCTTTCTATCTCACCTTTCCGTTGCGATTGCGCTCGACGGGCGATGTTTCGCGTCCCGCGAAATCCTGGTGGAGTCGCTGGAAACCGGCGTGGCTCATTAAGACGAACGCAGGTGCCTACCGCATCAATTTCGACATTCATCGCGCCTTCGGTTTGTGGACCTGGGCGATGCTGTTCGTCTTCGCCTGGTCGAGCGTCGGTTTCAATCTCGGCGAGGTCTACAAGCCGACGATGCAGCTGCTGTTTGGCTCAAGGGGGCAGACCATGAGCGCGCCCGCGCCCGAGCCCGCGCCTATAAAGCGGGTCGGAACCCCAGCTCTGGACTTCAGGGAGGCCTACGCTCGCGGCAGCGCTCTGCTGCATGCCGAAGCAGGACGACGCCAGCTAGCAATTGAACAGGAGCAGGCTCTCAGCTTGGATCGAGACAGTGGGGTCTACACCCTGAGTGCGCGCAGCTCGGGCGATTTCATCAAGAGCTGGATGACTTACGTGAGCTTCGACGCCGACAGCGGTGATTTGCGGGAGGCCTCCTTTCCTGGCGATTTGTCGAAGAACACAGGCGATGAGATCACATCGTGGCTGATATGGCTGCACATGGCGGCCGTCTTCGGCCTGGCGATGCAGATCTTGGTCTGCGTCATGGGGCTCGTGATCACGGCGCTTTGCATCACTGGCGTCTACATCTGGTGGAAGAAGCGGCGCGCCAGGATCAAAAGTCGGCGCGATCCAGCCGGCGCCAGTCCGGCCCAAGTAAGCCGCAGCTGGCGCTCGATAGCGAGTGTTGCGTGGTCGTCGGCGACCGCCGCGCAGCGTACACTGCAATCGCGTAGGGCGCGACATTGAGCCTCGAAATTCCCGACATCACAGAGATCGAGTCGTTCGCTTCCGTCGAACGCGAGACCTACAGTCCCTACAGAGATGAAGGCGCGTCTTGCGCGAACAGTGCCCTGGAGCCTGAACATGCGCCTGAGTGACGAAGATTTTAACAGGCTGGCTGAAATGGAGGAACTCCATTCTTACTTTCAGAGGCTGGCGCCTGATGAAATGGTTATGGATTTATTACGTTTAGAATCACCAAAGTCAAAAAATAGCCCAAAAGCCCTGAATCAATTTATGTCCATATATCGTTCACTTTCCTACGTTTGCGCTAATGATAAAACCATGAACGAGAACGAGAGATCATATTATATAACGATTGCAAACGTTGTGCGTGAGGCTCTGGAAGCAGTAATAATTCCTCTTCTTGAGCCAGATCTGCTGGATAGATTGCTCTCGACATTGATCTCGACGGATTATAACCTTGCTGCTTTCGGCTGTTACCCTCGTGCAGTTGATATGTTGCTCACACAGGCCAGGAGACCAAGAGGCCCTTATGAACTAAGCCTTGAAAGGAGAATGGTGGCTCAGAAGTGCGATTGAACCTCGAACGGCGCCGGCCTGCGGTCGCAATGCGGCACGCGCGAAGGGCGGCCGCCAAATCCGCTTAGCCGCTCATGCAACGGAGACAGGAGGCGTGACTATCTGGGAGAAATACCTTGCCTCGTTGGCTCGCCTCGGCCGAGGCGGAAAGCGCGCCGTATGGGCGGCCGCGCTACTTGTCGCGTTGTTTGTGCTTGCGCTCGCGTGGCCCATTTGGGGAACTTTCAAGACTCCGCCGGGCGCCTATGAAACGCGGCCCGTCGGCCTGGGAGTCGTGGAGCGTAGCATCTCGGCGACAGGCGCGGTGAAGGCGCTCGTGACCGTGGACGTCGGATCCCGTGTTTCCGGCGCGATTGCCGAGGTCAAAGTCACCTTCAACGACGAGGTCAAACAAGGGCAGCTGCTGGCGGTGATCGACCGCGCTCCCTTCGAGGCCAAAGTGTCGGCAGCGTCAGCCAGTCTTGCCCAGGCCCGGGCGGCGGTCAGTTTGCAAGAGGCGACGCTCGCGAAGTCCCAAAGCCAGTTCTCCCAGCATGAACGCGACGCGAAAAGATTGCGAGGCATGGCGCGGGGACAAGCCGCCTCGGAAATGTCCACGGAGCAGGCCGAGACACAGGCCTCCGTTTCGAGGGATGAGATCGCAATTGCGCAAGCGCAGCTGGCCTCGGCCAAGGCCGTCGTCGCGCAGCGCGAAGCCGATCTGCGGCAAGCGAAGATCGACCTTGACTACACGCAAATTCTCTCCCCCATCGACGGCGTGGTGATCGACCGCAAAATACAGCCGGGCCAAACCGTCGCCGCGACCTATCAAACGCCGATCCTTTTCCAGATCGCCCGCGATCTCTCGCAAATCCTCATCTACGCGCAAGTGGACGAAGCGGACATCGGCGCGGTGCACTCCGGCGCCCCGGCGCAGTTCACCGTCGACGCCTATCCGGAGGAGACCTTCGAGGGTGTGGTCAAGCAGGTCAGGCTCGCGGCCACGAGAAGCGCGGCGGAGGCTGCCAATCCGGCGGCGGCGGCGGCGACGGCGGCGGCGCAAATCACGGGACCTATCACCTATACGGCTGTCGTGACGGCGCAAAACCCCGGCAAGCGGCTTTTGCCGGATATGACGGCCACCGTGCGGATCGTCTCCGGGCGGCGAGATAATGTGCGGGCTGCGCCAAACGAAGCGTTGAAATTCCGGCCGAGCGGAGAGACGGACGGCGACAAGAGGGAAGGTCCCGGTTCTGGCGTCCTATGGGTGGTGGATGCGAGCGGCAAGCTGCAGCGACGGTCTGTTCGACTGGGGCTCAAAGGAGACTCTTCGACGGAAATACTCGATGGCGAGATCAAGCCGGGCGATCTGGTGGCGCTGCGCGCAAAGGGTGGGTCGGGGAAATGACGACGACGCCCACCGATGCTGTCTGCAAGAGCGCCGCGCCGGCGGTCGAATGCCGCGGTTTGAGCCGCACGTATAATCTCGGCGGCGAAAGCGTCCCCGCGTTGCGCGGCGTGAGCTTCGAGATCGAGCGCGGCGAGTTTGTCGCGATCATGGGGGCTTCGGGATCCGGCAAGTCGACGCTGCTGAACCTGCTCGGCGCGCTTGACAAGCCGACCGCGGGCGAGATCGTCATCGACGGCGAGAGCGTTTCGGCGATGGGCGACGACGAACTCGCCGCCCTGCGCAGCCGCAAGATCGGCTTCGTGTTCCAGCAATTCAATCTGCTGCCGCGCATGAGCGCTTTGGAGAACGTCTTGCTGCCCTTGAATTACTCGAGGGAGGTCGGGTTGGACAAGAAGGCGCTCGCTCTTGCCCGGCTTGCGGAGATGGGCTTGGAAGCGCGCGTGCACCACCGGCCGTCGCAGCTCTCCGGCGGGCAGCAGCAGCGCGTGGCCATCGCCCGCGCCCTCGTCAATGGTCCGAGCCTCGTTTTGGCCGATGAGCCGACCGGCGCTCTCGACACCCAAACCTCGCAGGAGATCATGCGGCTCTTTTCCGAACTGCACGTGAAGGGGCTCACAGTGATCGTCATCACGCACGAGCCGGAGGTCGCCGCTTACACCGAACGGGTGCTGCGTTTTCGCGACGGCGAGCTCATCGACGACACCCGACAAACGCCGATCGACGCGAACCTGCAGGGACCACGGACATGAGGCTCGGTGCCTATTTTCGCGAGGCGGTCGCGGCGCTTCGCCTCAACGTGCTGCGCAGCGCGCTGACTGCGATCGGAGTGATCATCGGAGTCGCCGGCGTCATCGGGCTCGGCGCGGCGAATGACGGCGCCGCCAAGCGGCTCGAGGAGCAGATCGCCGTTCATGGCGCCTACACGCTTTCCGTCGCCGCCTTCCCCCAGCAGCTCGGCCGGGTGGCGCGGCTCACCGACAAGGATGCGAGCGCGATCGAGGAGCAGGTATCGGAGATCGATGGCATGTCGAGGGAGATCTGGGGCAGTGTCTCACTCGTTGCCGGAAACCAGAATTACGCGACCCAGTACTGGGCCGTCGACGCCGCTTATGCGTACGTGTTCGATGTGAAGATGGCGGAAGGCCGGTTTTTCGACGACGGCGAGGTGCGCGCTGGCGCCAAGGTCGTCGTGCTCGGCCCGACCGTCGCGAGGAAACTCTTCGGCGACGAATCGGCGATCGATCAGACCGTGCGCGTCAGCGGCGTGCCCATGCGCGTGCTCGGCGTGCGCAGGAGCAGGGGATCGAGCGATGGGACCGACAATGACGACTATATCATCGTTCCCATCACGACGGCGCGCTCGCGCCTGCCGATCGCGCGCAGAGCGACCGCCTATCAGCTCGACACGGTCTATCTGAGAATCCGCGAAGGAGTGGATCGAAACGCCGCCAAGCAAGCGATTCTCGCCCTGCTGCATGAGCGCAAGCACATGCGCGACGGCGGGACGGAGAGGTTCGGCGTGGAAGACAATCGGCAGGCCATCGAAGCGATGACCGCAACACAAGCCACGATGAGCTGGCTGCTCGCCGCGACGGCGGCGATTTCGCTCGTCGTCGGCGGCGTCGGCATCATGAATATCATGCTGGTGTCGGTGACCGAGCGCACGCATGAAATCGGTCTGCGCATGGCGATCGGCGCCCGCAAGCGAGACATTCTCATGCAATTTCTCATCGAGGCCGTCGTGCTCTGCGTCGCGGGGGGAACCCTGGGATTGGCGCTCGGGGTGATCGGCGCCTATGCCGTGGCGCAATCCGCCGGCTGGCCGCTCGTTCTCGGCCTCGAGACCATCGCCGTCGCCGTCCTCGCCTCGGCGGGGGTGGGCATTGTGTTCGGTTACATACCTGCGCATCGGGCTGCGGCTCTCAATCCGATCGATGCGCTGCGGCGCGAATAGAGGCGGCCCCGGGCTGACGGCGGACGGATGAAACGCTCAAAGACGAACGCCAACGACAAGATGCGCGCTGCCGGCGCGATTCCGCTTATCTTCGTAAACACATTCATGCTCTCCTCGTGCGCCGTGGGCCCGGATTTCGAGACGCCCGCGGCGCCGCCTGCCGAACGCTTCACGCGAGAGCCGACGGCCTCGCCTGGCAATGGACAGCGCTTTCAACAAGGCGCGGAGGTTTCGGAGCGCTGGTGGGAGGCGTTTCGTTCGCCGCGTCTCGACGGTCTCATCGAAGACGCTCTGACGCACAATGCGACGATCGAGGCGGCCGTGGCGGCGATGGGCGTCGCTCACTACAACGCCGAAGCGGGCGTCGGCCCGCTGTTTCCGCTGGTCGGCCTGACCTCCAATCCGACCTACAACCTCTATTCGGGAAACGCGACCAACTCCACCGTCACGCAGACGCCCTTCTCGCTCTACACGAAGCAGGTGCAAATCAGCTACACGCTGGATGTTTGGGGCGGCGCGCGCCGCAACCTCGAGTCGCTCGACGCGCAGGCCGAGAACGCGGGTTTTCTGATGGCCGGCGCGCAAGTCATGATCGCCGCCAATGTCGCGAAGGCCGCGATCGAGGAAGCCTCGCTGCGCGCGCAAATCGCCGTGACGCGCCAGGTGATCGGGCTCGAGGCCGACAGGCTCGCGCTGCTGCAGCTGCAGCTTTCCAAAGGCGCCGTGTCTTCGATCGACGTTCTCTCGCAGGAGACCGCGGTGGCGCAGGCGCACCAGCGTCTGCCGGCGCTCGAGTCTCTGCTCGCCAAGCAGCGCGATTCTCTCACCGCGCTGGCCGGCCGCCTGCCGCAAGATGAAGTCGAGGAGACTTTTGCGCTGTCGCAATTCTCGCTGCCGCGTAATCTTCCCGTGAGCCTGCCAGCGCAGCTGGTCGGCCAACGTCCCGATATCAGGGCGGCGGAAGCCAATCTCCATTCGGCGAGCGCGCAGGTCGGCGTCGCCCTCGCCGCTCGCTTGCCCAGTATTCAGCTCACCGCGGCCGGCCAGACCAGCGCCTTCTTCATCCCATATCTCTTTCAACCCGGGACCTTCGGCTATCAGCTCGCGGGCAACGCCGCGTTCACCGCCTTCGACGCCTTCACCCTGCAAAACAAGCAGAGAGCCGCCGAGGCCGCGCTCGATCAGGCCAAGGCGCAATATCGCGACACGGTGGTGAAGGCCTTCCAGAACGTCGCCGATGGCTTGCGCGCGCTGCAATCGGACGCACGCGCCGTCGCCGCCGCGCGCAATGCGGAGAGCGCCGCCAAGCGCTATCTCGAGAGAGTCCGCCTGCAGCAGAAATTTGGCGGCGTGTCACAGCTTGTCGTGGTGGACGCGCAGCGCTCCTATCTGAACACCGCGCTCGCGCGCGTGCAGACCGAGGCCCAGCGTCTCTCCAACACCGTCGCCCTCTATGCAGCGCTCGGAGGAGGATGGGGAGAGGCGAGCACAGTGGAGGGCGGAGGCTGAATCACATGAAGACTTTTGCGCATTCAGATCGCTCTTATGAAATCTCGCAGTTCACGTGCTCCGCGAATGCCGGCACGGCCGCATTCAAGCGGACGCGGTGGAATCAGCCGGGCGGGACTGTCCACAGTTTTGCGGGCGAAATCCGTCGAACCGCTCTCAACGGCGTGACGCTCCATCGCAGCCAGGAGGCGGGGCAACCTTCATTGCGTCACCAGAGATGTGGCCTCTCTGTGGATACGCGTCGCGCTTTTTGGGGACGCGCAACTCGCGCTCGTCGACGCGCAGCGCGGCCATCTCCCCGCCGTCACACCACGAGCCCGTGCCGAGGCCAAACGAGTCAGCGACTCCGTGGCGTTCTTCATCGCGCTCGGAAGCTGCTGGGGGGGAGAGAAAGAGAGTGAAGCCGGACGGGGATCCATCCGCCAGATCCAATTAGAAGCGTCCGCTTAGCTGCGTTCTTACTCGATGAAAAGATCAAATATATAGGAGGATTTCATGGGTCATTACATCCCCCACAAGCGCCGCAAGATTCGTTCTACACGGTCTGATTGCCAGTCGAAGAACGCCGCGCCGTCCGACACCATTGAGCGCAAATTGGCGCTGCGCCGCGAGGCGGAAAGGCTCGAAGGAGAGGGCCGCCGGGCCGCTAGGTCGCTGCGAGCCCTCGAGCGCCGGGTGGAGCGACGAAGTGCCGTGGTCGATGGCGCCTCGGGCCGCCGGCGCACAGCAGCTCGCCTCGCCGGAGTCGCGATTATTTCTGCATCGCTGGGTTTGCGCACGCGAGCTCTCTCGATACGGCGCCCTCCAAACAGCACGCCGAGCGAACTCTGGGAGGTCGACTTCACATTCGAGAACGAGCAGGACTTTGCGTTCTATTTCAACGACCCGATGAAGCCTGCGGAAATCGACGCCATTCATCTCCTGCGATACGCCGCGCCGCGGATTGCCGAAGAGATCGTTACGGGCTCGGCGACCGCAGGAGCAGATGACCGGAACAATAAGGCCGTTCTCCAACTCGCCGAGTCGTACGCCAATAAGCTATTCAAACGCTCATCTCTCAGCGAGGACGATCGACAAGCGCTTGCCACGAAAATCGTAGGCTGGTTCGAAAGAACCGCCGTATCGCGGTTCGAGTGCTTTCACACTGAGCTCAGCAATATGGTGGAAGTACTGATGACCCGCACGCGCCTATCCAGACGCCAATGCGAACGCATTCTTTGCGGGGTCTATGCCAGACGTGAAGCTCCTCGACTTCACATAGCGAAGCCGCTGCAGGTGTAATCGCCACGGCTCCGCAAGGCCAGTTGAAAGCTCGAACCTTCGATAGGCGAATACACGCGACTGGAAAGACAGGCAGACCATCCTCAACTGCGCAAGCAATTAAGAGAGCGGTGGCTCGAGCAACCAGGATCGGCGGCAACCCGCCTTTTCGCCCGGGCGACTCCGGCTTTCGCCGCCGAGCGGAGCGACGGTTACGTCTCCCCTGCTCTGCCCGAGACGCCGGGCTTTACCTATGGGACCATCATCGTCGACCTGGAGCGCCGAACCGTCGCCGATGTCATGAAGACCCGCTCGGCTAAGGAGACCGCGGATTGGCTTGCGCGCCAGCCAGAGATCGAGACCGTGAGCCGCGACCGCTGCGGAATTTACGCCCAGGGCATCCGGCAGGGCGCTCCACAGGCCCGCCAGGTCACCGACCGGTTTCATCTGCTGCAAAACGTGCGCGAGGCCATCGAGCGGCAGAGGACGGCGGTCAGCTGCTTCGGCGGTCGCTCCCGACTTCCGCCTGCCCCGGGCGATCGTCAATTGGTGCTGCGCAGCAGAAATCGTGACGCAAGGCTGCAGATGTTCGCGCAGGCCAAGGCCCTCCTCGCCTCGGGCAAGAGCTATGTCGCCATCGCCGCGGAGATCGGGATCGGCCGTGGGACGATCGCCAAATGGATTGAGGCGGATTCTTTGCCGGATCGTCGGCGAGTGACCCTGAAGCCGAGTTCGCCACTATATTTCCAGGAGTTTCTTGCCCGCCGATGGGCAGACGGCGACAAGATCGGCCGTCGACTGTTTCACGACGTGCGAAATCGCGGCTACACAGGCAGCCGATCCCATTTGGAGCGCCTTCTTTCCGAATGGCGGCGCGTGGAGCGTCCGGAGACAAGCCGGCGGAGAGAGCCGACGAGAGAGGACCGCGCCATGGAGCCCGCGACCGGCTGGCAATTTCTCCGATGGCCGCGCCCGCTCTTTGCATGAAACCAACGCGAATGCTTACCCATTCTCAGGCCGCCAAGGTCGCTGTATTGAGAGAAGCTTCCCCGAGCTTTGTCGTCATGCGCGGACTGGCGATGCTATTTCGTGGCATTTTACGAGGTGCGGAGCCCGACAAGCTCGGCTCCTGGCTCGATGACGCGCGCCATTCCGGTATCCGTGCCCTACAACAGTTCGCGCGAGTGTTGAGCCGCGACATCGACGCAGTCAGGAACGCGATCGTCGAACCATGGAGCAGTGGCTAGGCCGAAGGCCAAATCAACAGATTGAAAACCCTCAAACGGGCCATGTTCGGCCGCGCGGGCATCGAATTGTTGCAGGCGCGAATGCTGCCTCTCCAATAAATCAATCTCCCCGGAAAGTGACTAAGACCCCACAGAGGCGACAACCAAGCGCATGCCGAATCAGTCACTTCCATCCATGCTTGATGGAGCCGTTAACCTTTCATTTGTGTTAACAGGCCCTAGACGGACATGCTGCGCAGGCGAAAAAGCGCCGCCATGATGACCAACGCGGTTGGCGCTAGTATTTGAGCGAGGCTCCCTGCTGCGTGGCATGAGGGAGCAAACCGATCCTCAGCCCATACGAATCGCGGCAATGAGCGGAGTTCGGCTGCTGTGGTGGGAGTCCCCGTCGACAGTCGCGGCAGCGCGCGCTCAGTTTCTTCCCTATAAAAGCGCGCCGCGGATGACCTCAGAAGGGAATGGCGATCGGCGTCAGTGCCGCTGAGAACGTTCAGCCCTTCGAACACAGTGGCAGCGGGGGATAGGATTCGAGAGGCGCCGACAAAGCTTCGCCGCTCGGCGGAGCGAATTTCGAAACGCTCGACCCATGGACGCATCGCCTCCGAGACTTCCTTCTGCATATTTGCGCTTCGAATCGCCATAGATGGAATGACGAACTTGCCATCCTTAGTACCAGGATCGCTCATGGCACCGTAATCCGTCCGATCGAGATCCGCGTTGCGGCGCGCGGCCTGTTCGCTAAGCTCGGTGAGCATTCCGATCATTTGGGCGCGCGATGGCGAGGGATAAAGTGCATCGACGGCGAGATTGAGCGCGGCCGGGACAACGAGCGTCAGGACGACCCACGACCCCACGAGGGCCAACGCGTTGAAAGCAGACGACCTGCAAAAGGAGTTGATGAGCACGGAGAGCGATAGCCAGAAGAGACAATAGGCCAGTGTCAGTGCCACCCAAAGCGCTCCCGCAGTGAAAAACTCCGACAGGTTCGGAATGGGACGAAATAAAAGCATCGTGGGGAGAGGCAGCGCCAATAGTGGTGTTGCAATAATGATCGCTCGAGTCGCGGTTTTTCCCAACGCGACCATGGTGGGCGAGGCCGATTGCGTGAGCAGCAAGCGAAGCGTACCTAGCTCGCGCTCTCCAGAAAGAAGATTATAACTCAGGCTGAAAATGAGTAGCGGCAGGAGGAAAACGACGACGAAGGCGACATCGAAGTGGCCGGTCGCCAAACGCCAAGGGTTGCCGATGTCGCTGTCATACAGAAACTGCGCCTCCGACATTCCGTCTGGAATTAACGGATTTGCAAGTAGGTCCGACTGACCAAGTGCCAGAGGCGCGAGAGGCAAGGTAGGCATCATCGCGTATTGTGATGCCGAATTTAGAGCCGCCACCACAGGGGACGCGAGAGGCGTCACAGCGCCTGATGCTTCGGCCAAACTCAACTGTTCGGCGATCCGCCCCAACGGTCTGTCATGCTCCGCGGCGCGCGCGAGTTTTGTGTCCATCGCGCTAATCCGGTGAAGCCCGTCCGAGAGTCCACCGACAAGCAAAACGCTCAGCAGAAGGAGGAACGTTGGCAGACTTTTGTCACGCCATAAAATAACGAGCTCTTGTCGGGCGATGGTCAGAAGGCGGCTCTGAGTGCGATAAGTAAGGTCGAATCCAGTCACGGCTCGCTTTCCATTCTCACATCGGACTCAAGCGCCGCGCCGTGACAGTCGCAGCAAGCAGTGACAGCCCGAATGCGACGCTCAATGCGGTGAGTTCCTTCCAGCAGTGCGCAACCGCCTCGGCGCTCTCTAGCTCCGTAAACCTGAAAGGGGGGACTTTCGCCCAGAGTTCGGCGGGAGCCTGATAGTTATATCCCTCGGCCGGATGGGCCATGCGCTCACTGCTCATCATGTCCTGAATGAGCCTGCGATGCGCTTCTGCGGCGACGGCGAAACGCCTCAGTTGCGCAAGGTCGGTACCGGCCATGCTGACCGAAACGCTCCGCAGCGCCACTAGCGGCGACGCGATTCCGAGCCATTCCTGAAGGCGCTGCTGGCGCTCGAACAGATCCCACAATGTCCCGTAATGCTTGTCGAAAACGCCATAACCCGCGTGATCGTCGATGCGTAGCGCTCGTCCAGATTCCTCCGCGGGTAGTTGCTGCCAACTGCTCACGTGGAAGTTTTCTTCGTAGGCCTTGTGTTGAGCAGCGTCCAAATCTACTGAGAGCGCCGAGTCAAAGTCCATTCGCGAAGGTGTGGGGAGGTAGGCCTGCGCGGCCTCCGAAGCGGCGCGCGGGACCACGATCGTGATGGTCGCCCAGATCGCCAACGACGCGACGAGCGCAATGCGCGTATTCGGCGCGCTTATCGATACGGCGAGTGTAACGAACAGAAATGTGCCGAGATAGAGGCTGTAGCCAACAAATAGCCAGATGAGGCGCGCCAGATTGTCTGCGACCACGCCCGCCGTGGCCGCTTGGAAAGTCGCGATGAGCGAGAGAACGAGCGCAGGGATCAACAACGCTGCCGAGGCTCCGCCAATCGCGAGCGCCTTCCCCCACAGAAGGCGTCCCGGCGCGACGCCAATGCTGGCGAGTTGTCGCAGGGTCCCGCTTTCCCGCTCACCTGCCAGGGCGTCAAAGCCTAGAACCACTATGACCAACGGCATTAGGATTTGCAAAACATAAGCCGCCGATAGATCGCCAAACCTACGCAGCCCGGTAGCATCTTGCGCGGGTCGGAATCCAAAATCGTTTTGCCTGTGCGCTTCGAGCCAGACTGACTGCCCGACAAAGGGCTCCAGACCTGGATCGAACAGCGCGAGCGGCGGCTCCGGCTTGAAGACGTGCATACCGAGATGAGCGGCCGAATGAGGATTTTTCGCGCCCTGTTTCACCCAGGTTTCGTATCCCCGCTCTTGCACCGTGGCGCGTTCGGCAGCTGTTTCACTTTGTAGTCGCCAACCCGCGGCGATAGAGGTGAACAGCAGAATCAGGGCCAACCCGCCGACAAATGGCAGACGGCCGTCGCGGATCAAGCCGCGTAGATCCTTTTTGGCGATGACAGCGATCATGGCGACCTCCAAGCGCAGGACGAAGTCAAGCTCGCATGACGTCGAGATAAACCGCTTCGAGATCGGCATGGCCGATGTCTCGTGCGCTAATCTCTTTGACGATCCGCCCGGCACGCGCAATGCCAATACGCGTGCCGGTTTGTTTCGCATTGAAGAGATCGTGTGTCGCCATCAGGATCGCGACGCCTCGTTCGCCGGCCTTCTTCAAGAGGCGCGAGAATTCGTTGGCGGCTTGCGGATCGAGACCGGATGTCGGTTCGTCGAGCAGAAGCGCTTTCGCTTCTTTCGCGAAGGCGATTGCAATTCCAACTTTTTGACGCATTCCCTTAGAATATTTAGCCACTCGGCGATCCGCGGCGGCACGATCTAGTCCGGCGTCTTCGAGTAGTTCCAACAGACGAGTTCGTTCAAGCCGCTGACCAGCGGCGAGCGACACGAAATAATCGAGATTTTCGATGCCCGAGAGCGTGGGATAAAGCGTGACCTGCTCGGGGATATAGCCGACCTGCCGTTTCGCTTCGCGGGGGCGCGCTGCGACGTCGATTTCATCGATCCACGCATTCCCTTCGGTCGCCTCGACGAAATTTAGCAAAATGTTGATAAGTGTCGTTTTTCCGGCACCATTAGCCCCGAGTAGACAATAGATTTCTCCGCTCGCCACGTCGAGGTCAACTTGGTCGAGCGCCCGTGTTTGATCGAAAATTTTACTGAGGTGCCGCGTTTTGATCATTGATATTTCCAAATAGGCGTGGATCGAGCAACAGTCGCCGCATTGCGCCTTCGCCCACGCCTTAATTATGAAGAGGTTTCGGGATCATGGCAAGGAGATCTCCAGGTGTCGAGATACATCTGTTAGAAATTCCGAATTCGCAGCGGCCTCATCTGATTGGGTCTTCCTCACGTATGGATGCCACCGTTCGCGCAAGATGTTTCGATCGGCTTGGCCGTGTGATCGTGTGCGGTCATGTATCAGGCCTTGAGACGCAGTCTGTCACGACCGCGGGCAGGTATGGAGATGCGCGGACCTGTTGCAAATCACTTTCGCGAGCTGAAAGCTCGGTGAGGAAGACTGCTTTTCCAGAACCGGATCTGACCGATCATTTGTCCTTACCGTTCGACGACCTCCTCACACGCCCGACGTCCCTCTAGCTACTGGATCCTCGCGTTTGCTTAGATCGCGGCGGCCGTAGGAACTCTATAATCCATGCCTTTCGTCAGCATGGCCCAGATCGACCGCGCCATTGTCAGCGTACGTCTGAAAATTAGAAATCACGTCGCGTGATTTCAGCGGCTTATCGGACACGGCGAATTTGACAATATACGTCTAAATGGGACTGCCTCACTTTTCGTGCTTTTTACGGGTTGGTGACTCCCTGGCCCGTATTGAGCCGTATGCGAGCAAAATCATCAACATGGACGCTGGGGCCGGGCGTCAGAATTATGGCCGTTGAGCGCGATGACGGTCGTTGGGTAATTTCGGCCGCCGCGCGGGAGATCGGTTCTTGTCCGGGATGTGGTGTGCGATCACGACGGCGGCACAGTCGATATTCACGCTGTTTACAGGACCTGCCGGCGCAAGGCGCGATTGTCGCTTTGAAAGTTTTGATGACGCGTTGGCGTTGTCTGAACGGGTCGTGTGCGCGAAAGACATTTTCTGACCAGCTTCCTGGGATTGCTGTCCGACACGCGCGTCGGACATTACCCGTTGGCCACCTTCTCCAACTATTTGCGCATGGCGTCGGAGGCAAGCCGAGCGAGCGGCTAATAAACCGTCTCGGCATGCCGGCGAGCGACGATACCCTTCTGCGGCAGTTGAAGCGAGGCGCGACCCGCAAGACTATCGACGTTCGTGTGTTGGGCATCGACGATTGGAGCTGGCGGAAGGGAGAGGGCTACGGAACCGTGATGGTGGATCTGGAACGACGTGAGGTTGTTGACGTCCTGCCTGGGCGCTCGGCGGAAGAAACGGCGGACTGGCTGCGCCAGCATCCGAATATAGAAGTCGTCAGTCGGGATCGCTGCGGACTCTATGCGCAGGGAACACGCCAAGGCGCGCCGGAAGCGCGCCAGGTCGCTGATCGGTTTCATCTACTGCAGAATATGCGGGAGCGGATTGAGCACCGGTTGAGCCGCTCCGACAAGGGCTTGGCGTGTCCCTCCTTGCCCAGAGCTGAAGGCGAAGACGTTGGCTTGATTGCTTGCAGCACGCCAGGGCGGCAAGTGATCGCGGAGGACCGCTATCTTAAGCGACTTGCCCACCAACGTTCGCGACAGGCGATGTTTGAAAAGGTCCAGATTCTGAAGGCTGAGGGAAGGAACATTCGCGGCATCGCTTTGGAAATGGGCGTCAATTGGCGCACCGTCAGGAAGGGGGTGCACGCAAACGAAATGCCCGAACGCCGCCAGCGCGCGCCGACGCCAAAATCGCCGCGCTATTTTCAGGATTATCTTGCTGGCCGTTGGGCGAAAGGATGCAGGGGCGGCAGACAACTCTTCGAGGAAATTCAGCAGCGTGGGGTCATCGCCGAGTAGATGGGGACGTTGCCGCCCCCATCCCTCGCAGACCCGGACGAGCGGAATTCCCGCATCCGGTTCTTCACGAGTGAGATTCGCTCGCGGTGGCGTATCCGTGGGCGATCTTGGCTGAAGGCAGAGGATGGCGTTTCAAGAGTTCGTTGAAGCGCGTCCATGTGACGACGCTTTGGCGATCTCGCCGAGACAGCCACTTCCGCCATATTCGCCCCACTTGATGGGCGAACCCTCGCAGTCGTCGAATGTTGCCGCCGACGCCGTAGTAGGCGAAGTGGCCCCGCATCATCGATGACAGGTGGCGATGCTGGTCGCGGATTGGTTCGTGTCGGTGTTGCCGACACCAATCGCTCACCGCGGCCACCGCGCGGGCCAAGCGGCCTTTGGCCGTGACCTGCCTGACCATGCTCTTGCCCTTCCGCGACCGCCCCCAGACGTGGGTAAAGCCGAGAAAGTCG
This sequence comes from Methylocystis bryophila, assembly GCF_027925445.1. Classification (NCBI taxonomy): domain Bacteria; kingdom Pseudomonadati; phylum Pseudomonadota; class Alphaproteobacteria; order Hyphomicrobiales; family Methylocystaceae; genus Methylocystis; species Methylocystis bryophila. The sequence continues at coordinate 34,964 of NZ_AP027150.1, read as the reverse complement.
AAGTTGGTCCCATCCGTTTCCGGATGTCGCGCGCTCTCTGTCATGTGTGGGCGGAAGTCGACGAGGCGCGTCTTGTCCGGATGGAGCGTGAGCCCAAACCTTGCAAGACGCTTGCCCAGTGCCGCCAAGACGCGTTGGGCATCGACGAGATTGTCGAACGCCATGATCGCGTCGTCAGCGAACCGGACAAGGAGGCTCTCTCCTCCAAGGCGCGGCTTCACCACGGTCTCGAACCATTCGTCCAGCACATAGTGCAGGAAAACGTTCGAGAGGCAGGGCGAGATCACGCCCCCTTGCGGGGAGCCCTCGGTCGTGCGGCGTAGGAGACCGTTTTCAACGGCTCCTGCATTCAGCCATTTGTCGATCATCCGTCGGATGACGCCGTCCGTGACTCGTTGGTCGAGGAACGTTCGGAGATGAGAATGCGAAATCGAGTCGAAATACTTGCGTATGTCGATATCGATCACCCAGTAGAGCCGCTTGGCCCAGAGGACGCTCTGCAAGGTGCGGAGCGCTTGGTGGGCCGAGCGGCCTGGGCGGAAGCCGTACGAACAGGGTAAGAAATCCTGTTCGTAGACCGCTTCAAGCATCATCGTCACGGCGCGTTGCGCCACCTTATCCTCGAAAGTTGGAATGCCGAGCATCCTCTGCGAGCCGTCCGCTTTCGGGATGTACGCTCGGCGGACTGGCGGCGCACGATAGCGGCCGGACTTGATGCGCTCAAGAAGACCCAACAAATTGGCCTCCAAGTTCGCCTCATAATCCTGCGCTGTCACGCCGTCGATGCCCGGAGCGCCGTCCTTGCGGGTCAGCCAAAAGGCCTCCCTCATCCAATCCATGTCGATGACGTGGTGAAGCGAACAAAGCGCCGTTCCCCGTTTCGTCTTCGCCAATTCGGCTATCCGTTGTCCGTTCGTGGACAGGTTTATGGGGTCCAGTGTCCCCTCCCGTGTTTCAGGCTAACGGTTCTCTCCTCATGACGCCCCCCTTTCCTCCGACGGGTCCCGATGAGCTCGGTTCCCCGCTTTCCCAGGTAATATGAGGGCGCTACGACTTCCCGCCCACGCACTCTCGCTCCCTTATTGGTTCGGTCGCGGGACCCACGCGCTCCTCTCTCGTTCGTGCTCGCCGAGGCGCTCCCGACGGACGGAGAGGTCGCCGTCGTCGGGCCTGGAACAATTGGTCAGCCGGCGTTCCGCGTTCCGGCTCGTCGCGCTCGTGGACGCGAGCGGGATCTCACAGGTTCCCTGGCGATCCGTCCCATGCCTCTGCCCTGCTCTGGGACCCCGGTCGAGCCGAGGAAACCTCGCCTTTGGCGGTCTCCTCGATGCTGCCCCCGGGTTCCACAAACCGAAGGCCTCAACAGGTAGGAAATATCGAGGCTCACACAGGGCTTCAGCATCCGCTGTCTACGCTTCACGAGCGACGTCGCCGCCGCCCATGCAAGACTCGCTTCCGGCTGGCGGGCTGCGCCTCTACCGGGAGGGCGTCGAACCCTCTGGATCGCTGCGAAAGGTTTCAGGTCAGTGCTTCATCCTCCTTTCCAGGGCTTGTCCTGTCGCAAGCAGAATCTTCCCAAAATCCTACGCTAAGCCGCATCGAGTATTTCGGATCGCGGGTTCCTGAGAGGCCGGAAGGCGTTTTGGAGCGGCTCGGTCGGCCAGACATAGTCGCCGTTGAAGGTGATGTGCTCCCAGCCGAGCGGCGCGACATGGGCTAGAATCTCGTCGGGGAGGACTTCGCCGCGCGCGCGCAGCTCGAGGCCGTTAGATTTGCAGGGGTGTGCTTGTGTGCGGAATCTTAACGCCTTCTAGAAAAGATAGCTGCCGGCTTCGAGGGAGACGGCAATGCGGTGGACCACACCCCAGAAAATTTAACGGTCCCACTGCGGCGAGAGCATCGCGTAACGATCCTTGCCGCCCTTGCCTTGCTCGACGCGGAGCATCATGCGCGTGCTGTCGATGTCCGAGACTTTCAGCGAGACCACCTCGGAGACGCGCAGGCCGGCGCCATAGGCGACGCTGAGCGCGGCCTTGTATTTGACGCCGGGCGCCGCCTCCAAGAGGCGCGCGACCTCCTCGGGGCTGAGGACGACCGGCAGCTTGCGCGGTTCGTGGACGAAGGTCAGATGCCGAGCCGCCTCGGCCCGATCGAGAGTCACGCCGAAAAAGAACCGCAACGCCGTGACCGTAGCGTTGATCGTCGGCGGCCGGACGTGGGTCGCGTTCAAGCGCAATTGGAAAAGACGCAGGTCTTCGGCCGTGGCCGTGTCCGGCGATCGACCCAGGAAGCTCGCCAAGGTCTTGACCGCGCGGATGTAATTGCGCTGTGTCTCCGAGGCCAAATGCCGAACGGTCATGTCTTCAATCATGCGCCGGCGAAGCGGGGTGATGCACTCCTTTGTCATGCGCTGCTCCTGTCTGAAGCGAGGTTGCTAACCCCACGATCTTCAGACAGTTCGCCGCCTACCCGTTACCTCGCCCCCTCCCACAACGCCCCTGAGCGCCGGCCGCAAACTACCGCGAGAGCGGTTTAGTTCCTTGACCCACAACGGACAAGACGCACCTCTCCCCACCTGGAAAGAAAGACCGCTGCTTCTGTCTTTCGAAGGCATGCAAATCGACCGGATGTCTCCGCCGATTGCGCGTTCAGCTATGGTGGGGTTTGAGCGGCTTCATCGAGGAGTGATCGGCGCGCGGCACTATGCCTTCATTTCTTCGTCGGCCTCGACGATCCGGCCCTCCAATTCGGACGCGAGGGCCTCTGCGCGCCCCTCATCAATCCAATCGTCGGTGTATCTCAAGAGAGAGATGGCGTGCTCCAGCGCCGACCGCTGGTCGGAGCCGCGCTCTAGCAGGTAATGCGGACAGAAAGCGATGTCGGCCGCGATCGCTCGCAGGGCATGAATCGTGTCGAGATGCCTGCGCCTACCACGCATTTTCGTGCCGTCGCCTTCTTGGTATTCGCTGTTCACGAATAGCCACAACCTTCGAGCGGCTTCGCGTATTTTGTCCACCAGATCGGTCGGCAGCGGCTTTGGCTCTTGTTCTTGCTGTGATGTCATGTGCATTCATTTCCCTGGCCGGACATTTACCCGCCGGGACAGGCCAGATTCGCCTGCCAGACCAAAAACTCTATGGCTCCGTTGTGTTGGGTGAGTGAATACAAAAAGTGTCCGATCCCGGCCGATCTTTCAAGCGACGAGGCGAAACAAGCCTTTCACAAATTCCCCCCGTGCGGTTTGTGTGCACTTGGCGCCAAAATCTGGCGCGCCCGGCGAAGGGCTGCTTCCCGAGGAACTGCGGGCGAGGCGAGCGACAGGGTTGCTCGTCGAGCTTTGACCCCGAACGGACGAGACGACAAAATGCGTTCATGACTGGCAAACGGGTTGAAGCAGGCGTAGCTTAGGCCGTCGCCTGTAATGTCTGTTGTGGCGAGACAACCTAATGGAAACACCATGAATTGGATCTACATCCTCGAGATTCTTGGCGCTACGGCAACCCTATATGTCGTCGGGTCGCTCCGCGTCCTTAAGCAGTATGAGCGAGGAGTCGTTTTTCTTCTGGGAAAATTTGAGGGTGCGCGCGGACCCGGGCTCACGCTCATCTTCCGTCCCATCCAACAGATGGTGCGCGTATCCTTGCGCACTGTTACGATGCAAATCCCTTCGCAAAAAATCATCACGAAAGATAACGTTTCGATCGATATCGCAGCGGTCGCGTACTATCATATTTCCGATCCGGAAAAAGCCGTGATCGCGATCGAGAACGTCTACGATGCGATCAATCAGATCAGCCAGACCACCGTACGCAATGTCGTTGGGCGATTCAGCCTCGATCAACTTCTCTCGGACACTGCGAGCATCAATGAGCAAATCAAGAATGTCATCGACCTCCACACGGAGCCATGGGGCACCCAGGTGACGGCGGTCGAGATTAAAGACATTATTCTGCCCGACAATATGCAACGCGCAATGGCAAAAGAAGCGGAGGCGGAACGCGAGCGTCGCGCAAAAATCGTGGCCGCCGAAGGAGAATATCAGGCTTCGGTTAAGCTCGGCGAAGCCGCGGACATCATCACACAGCATCCCGTCGCGCTTCAGCTCCGTACTCTCCAAACGATGGCTGAGATCTCCGTTGAAAGGAATTCAACCATCATCTTCCCCGCACAGTTCATGACCACAGTGCAGGAAGCCATCGCACTAATGTCAAAGGATTCATCGTCAAAATAGTTGAGAGCATGATCCCGAAAAAGCGGGAGCGGATGTCCCGCCAGAGCGCACCCGTCATCACAGTCACAATCACCTCAAATTCCTAGTCCTTTAGGGGCACGACTCAGAAGCACCGCCATGGCTTGCGAATGTCTGGGGATGGCGCGAACCCGTCTCGAGCCGCACGCCGAGCAAACGGGATGGCGCACGTTCGCGATGACCGGAAATGGGGCAAGCTGCCGCGGCTGCTTCCAGCGGGCAGGTCCGTTCATAATCTGCGCCCGCGTCGCGGCTGTGATTTGGGGACGAGCAGACCCGTTGGAACAGTGCGCTGATGGCGCAGGTTGACCCTAACCGGTCGTCGACGCGGCCGGCGTGACTGCGACCGGTGAAATCGTGAAATGTGAAAATGAGCCACAAGCGCCAACCTTCTGGCCGGTTTTTGGCGCGGAGGTCTCCACATTATGCTTCAGTTCCACTTCAATCCGGCCTAAAAAGCTCTCTCGAGGCTCAAGGGACTGCAGCGAGAACCGCCAAGCCGACCGTCGATGGCCTCTGGCACAAGATCGGCGAAGTCCTCTCGGTCTTCATGCCGCGAGAATGCGAAAACTTCTTCGATAAAAGGCAAAGCCTAAGCGAGACATTGGTGCGCCTTCAAGGTTCGCCGGTTGCCCGCAGGATTGAACGACTGCTTAAATACAGGATAAGCGCGGCCGAAACGGAAAAACCAAATGTCCATGGTTGTCCCCGCGGGACCGAGAGAGCAAAACCCGAGACCGGAAGGCGTTTTTCAACCCAAGGGTTGCGATTTTCTCGTGGTTGGGCTTGGCGCTTCCGCCGGAGGCCTCCAAGCTGTCCGCAAGCTGCTGGATGTGTTGCCCGCAGATACGGGCATGGCCTTTGTGCTCATTCAGCATCTCGATCCCACCCACGAAAGCATGATGGTCGATCTGCTCGGGCGGGACACGAAGATGCGGGTCTCCCAGGCGGCAGACGGCGTTGTGCTGGAGCCTAACGCGCTCTACGTCATCCCCCCCCACGCCGAGCTGTCCATTCGCGACGGCGTCTTGCAGCTTTCCGAGCCGCACGCGCTTCGTGGCGCGCGCATGCCGTTCGACTTCTTCTTGAATTCCTTGGCGGATGACTTTGGAGAACGCGCGATTTGCGTCATTCTGTCGGGGACGGGCTCCGACGGCAGCCTCGGGCTCAAGGCGATCAGCGAAAAGGGAGGGCTTGTCATCGCGCAGGAGCCCGGGGAGGCGGCTTACGGCGGCATGCCTCAAGCCGCGATCGCCACCGGTCTCGTCAATCTCATTCTGCCAGCGGCGCAAATTCCGGGCGCGCTCCTGCGATACGCAAAACACCCTTACGTCGCCGGGGATCGCAAGGCTGCGGCTTCCCTCGAAGAAACGGCGAGCGCGCCGCTCGCCGCGCTGATCGAGCTGCTGCGCGCGCGGACCGCCCATGATTTTTCTCACTACAAGACGGCGACGTTGCTGCGCCGCATCCGACGACGAATGGCGGCTGCGGGGATCACCGACTTCGACGCCTATATCGAGGCGCTGAACAAGGATGGGCGTGAGCTGGAAGCGCTCGCCAAGGACCTGCTGATTCATGTCACGAGCTTTTTCCGCGACCCGGCAGCCTATGAGGCGCTCGCCAAATATGTCATTCCCGAAATCGTGCGGGAACATTCGGATGATGCGCCTGTCCGCGTTTGGACGCCGGGCTGCAGCACCGGCGAAGAAGTCTACTCACTCGCCATTCTGTTCTTCGAAGAGTTTGCTGTGCAACAGCGGGATTTGAAGCTGCAGATTTTTGCCTCCGACATCAGCGCAGACGCCGTAGCCTTCGGCCGCAATGGCCTTTACCCGGAAACAATCGCCGCCGCCGTTACGGCGGAGCGCCTGCAGCGGTTCTTCAAGCTCGAGGACCATGGCTTCAGGGTTAGCCGCGATCTGCGCGACGCCATTGTATTCGCGGTGCAAGACCTGCTGACCGATCCCCCGTTTTCCCGGCTCGATTTCGTCTCCTGCCGCAACCTATTGATCTACCTGCAGCCGATCGAACAGGAAAAGGTGCTGGCGCTTTTCCACTTTGCCTTGCGGGAGGGCGGCTTTCTGTTTCTAGGGGCGGCCGAAACCATCGGCAAGCTGAGCGACCGTTTCGTGCCGGTCGCCAATGCGCAGCGCGTCTTTCGTCGTATCGGGAGCGAAAGGGCGACCGGCGCGGCCATGGCCCCCAAGATCGGCGACGGCGTGCGTTCGCTGTGGCCACGCGTCGCGATGTCGGCAGAACGCAAACGCCTGGGCATTGGCGAATTCGCCCGGCAACTGTTGCTCGAAACTTTCGCCCCCGCAGCCGTTCTCATCAATCGCAAAGAACAGGGCTTGTATTTTTTTGGGCCGACAGATCGCTACTTGCGCATAGCGACCGGGGAGCTGAACTGTGATCTGCCGGCGCTGCTGCGCAGTGGACTGACCTCCGCGTTCCGCATGGCGGTGCGCCGGGCCTGCGCCGATGACGCACCCGCAACGGTTCGCGCGAAAGTGAAGCGCGAAGGCGGGGTGGTCGTCGTGAATATTTCGGCGCGTCCCGTGAGGCACGAAGGGGCCGAGCTTTTGCTCGTCAGCTTTTCCGACTCGCCCGCGCAGAGCGTCTCTCCCGCAATCGAGCTCCCAGCCGAATCCTCAAGGGCTGCTCAATTGGAGGCGGAGCTCGAAACAACCCGAAATGAGCTCGAAAGCACCATCCGCGACCTCGAGGCCTCCAACCAGGAGCTGACTTCGCTCAACGAAGAAGCGATCTCGATGAACGAGGAGTTTCAATCGACCAACGAGGAGCTCGAAACCTCGCGCGAGGAATTGCAATCGCTCAATGAAGAACTCATTACCAGCAACAGCCAGCTGCAGGACAGCCTCGCGCGGGAAAGCAAAACCAGCAACGACCTCGAAAACATTCTAAAGAGCTCCGAAGTCGCGACGCTGTTTCTCGATAAGGATCTCAAGGTTCGCTTTTTTACGCCGGCTTGCGCCCCGCTCTTTAATCTCATCCCGTCCGACATCGGTCGCCCTCTCGCCCATCTGATGCCCCGATTCTCCAGCGTCAATATGGTGGCGGAAGCTCAAAGCGTGCTGACCACCCTCACGCCAAAGAGGCACGAAATCGAGAGCGGGACTGGCCTCTGGTATCTGTGCACGATCTCGCCCTACCGCACCGAGGGCGATCTCGTTAACGGGGTCGTCATCAATCTCGCCGACCTCTCCGATTTGAAGGCGAGCGAAAAATTCAAAGAGGCAGCGGAGCAGACTGCGCTCGCTAAGAAGGCGGCGGAGGCGGCCAATTTGGCGAAGTCTCGCTTTCTTGCTGCGGCGAGCCACGACTTGCGGCAACCGCTGCAAGCCCTGGTCATTTTGCAAGGCCTTCTGAGGCGCATTGTCAAAGACGAGCCGGCGCTGGAGGTGCTGGTCAAGTCGGACCAGGCCATTAAGAACATGTCGGGCATTCTGGCTTCGCTGCTCGACATCAACCGCCTCGAAGCCGGAGCAATCCAGCCGAATTTGGAGGAATTCAAGGTCGCCGACGTGCTCGACAGCCTCGCATCCGAGTTTGCAGAAGTCGCTAAAGGCAAGGGCTTGCAGTGGCGCTATGTTTCATGCGGGCTGCAGGTGAGGAGCGATCCGCGCCTGCTTATGGCGATGGTTCGCAATCTGCTCTCGAACGCGATCCGCTACAGTGACAAGGGGAAAATTCTTCTGGGCTGCCGACATCGCGGCGACCGCTTGCGTATCGAAGTTCTTGATACGGGCATCGGCATTTCACAAGACCACTTTTCGCAGATATTCGAAGAATACCGGCAAGCTCATAACTGCCCAGGAAAAGGCGGCCTAGGTCTTGGCCTCTCGATCGTGGATCGTTTGGGCAAGTTGCTAAGCCATGCGATTGACATGCGTTCGAGCGAAGGAAGAGGCTCGACGTTCGCGATAGAAGTTCCGCGCGTAGCGGCGGCGAAGCCGATCGTTGCGGCGCAACCGACGCAGCGGCAGCACGAAAGCCGGAACGATCGTCGAGGTGTTGTTTTGCTCATCGAAGACAACTCGGACGTGCGAGAATCGTTGGCCTCGTTTTTGAGACTTGAGGGATATGAGGTCGTCGAGGCAGTAAGCGGCGAGGGCGCGTTGGCGATCGCCGACAAGGCGGTCAAGCCCGATCTTATACTCTCCGATTACATGCTTTCGGGATCGATGCACGGCTTGCAGGCGATTGCAGCTTTGCGCGCAGCGGTGAGCGAGGAAATTCCGGCTATCGTTTTGACCGGTGATATTAAAGCGGTGGCCTTGCGCACTATTGAGGAAACCGGCTTCATCGTTCTGAGCAAACCGGTCGACCCACAAGAGCTATTGCGCGTCATTCAACGGACACTCCGCGATCGTGTTAAGTGATGACATCCTTCAGAGTTTCGTTTGCACTTATGCTGATCCCAACTTAGAATCTGGACTCCCGGAAGGCCGACTGGTGGCGCGCCACTGCCTTGGCGCAAAGCTTCGACGAGAAATCCAACGAGATTCTCGAAGCGCAGGGGCTGATCGCCGCGATCGGACTGAGCGGTCGTTCCCAAGCTGCCGCTCGGACTGAGGCCTTGCCATCTTACGTCGAGGGCGCTTCAGCCTCCGTCAGGGTGCGCGAGCTTGGCGCAGGACGGCAGCGAGAGCATGCAAAGCCGTGGGGTTTGTCACGCTGACATCCGCGCGGCGTGATTTTCGTTGTTTGGTCGGAAGTCTGGATAGAGTCGCTTGAACGAACCAACGAGCGTGTCGTTGAGGACGGCGACGCGCACGTCAAGGAAGGGCTGCACAGTCCATCTATTCCATCGCATTTGCTGCTTCTTGATCATGCGTTTCGAGAGGATTTCGTTGACCGCGCTTTCAACAAAAGCGGTTGAAATCGGCTGCCGATCATGGCGTCGCCGTCCGTAGTTCACGAGTGCAAGTTCATTGGCATGAAGATATTCGATCAGATTGTTGATGTGTCGCTGGACTGTGGCGGCGCCTCTGACGTCCCTGACATGAGCGGCGTCAAACCAATGTGTCAGATGCGCCAAGCGCCCGAGACATGCGCTCGAAAGACCGTGCCAAAGTTTCCACTTGGAGTTCTCAAGTTCGCGGATTGGATGACTGCGGAGGTAGTCGTTGCAAGTACCGGCGCCGAAGCCGCGCACCGCCTGCAAGGCGTGTTCGAAACGCATGGCGATATGAAACCAGTCGAGGACGAGGGTCGCCTGTGGCAACACTTGCCGCTGCAACTTCCATAGCCCAGCATCGCCATCGGAAAGTACTGTGGTCGGCGTTCCAAGGCGGACCCCGGCGCCTACGACTGCATCGGCAAATTCTCTCGCGGAATTGCCGTTGCGCGCAAAGGCGAAGCGATGCTGTGAGCCGTCAAGATTGAGCACTTTGCCGGCGATCACCTCGAAATTTCGCTCGGGACGACGATGCCGGCTACGCAGATAGCCGCCATCGAGACCGATCACGACCGCAGGAGTCACCGCATCGCTGTCCGGATCCGCGGCTCCCTCCGGGCGTAGCCGCGCGATGCGCGCGCCGACGCGGCGGGCTCGATTGCGCACTGTGCCAGCGTTGACCGCGCCGCCGACGGGCAGCAGTTCCGCAAGTAGATCGGCGACATTGGCAAAAGGCGCGAGCGCGGCGAACTTTGCGGTCACATAGGCGAGTTCGGGCGCCATGCCGCCTTCAGGCATCAACACCGAGAAACATATGGGTTTCTCTGCGATTTCACGGCATTGGCAGCTGACGAACCGACGAACTCGAAGCGGCACGTCGCCGAAGAGGGACGAAAGGTGACGGATCGATATCCCTTGCTAGACAGGGCCGACTCGCAATGCGCACAGTATTTGAAACGCTCACCCATTGTCGCCGCTTGCGCGCGAACCATTTCGGTTCGGATCGTCGCGGTAATCTGCTTTCCCTCGGCCAGGGTCAGGCCGAGCGTTTCGGGAACGGCCCAATCCTCTCTTTCGATCTGCGCCAATTCGATCTCGGCTTCCGGTCCCGCGCCAAGATCGGCCACAAGCTTCACGCGCCACACCAATTTCTGCATAGCCCAGCCTCCCAAATGAGCCGGAGCTTAGCCATCAAAAATTGACGCCACCACGATTTTGCATGCTCTCAAGAGCGGGGAGGCCGTTGCAAGCCCCGTCATCTTAATTCGTCGACCATCTCGGGATGCCGATCGAGAATTCGCAGCAGCTGGCTCGTCGGCCCGCTCGGCTCGATGAGTCCGCGCTCATATTTGTCGAAAGCGTTCTCGCCGACCTTGAGCAGCAAGCCGGCTTCGCGCTGCGACAAGTTGAGCTTCGTGCGCACACGGCGGATCGTGGCGGGAGAAAGCAAGCCTTCGATTTTCTCCTTCAGCCCACGCAAAGCCTCGTCGACGACGGCCATGTCGTCTCCGACGTGCACCCCCTCCCCCGCGCCCGCCGGATAGTAACCCGGAAGCTCCACGTTGATGGCTTCGCCCTTGTAGGAGACCAAGAAAGGCCGCACGCCGCGTGTCAGGACCTCGCCGGTGTCCGGCGCGACCATCGTGTTTGGAAGAGGTTGCTTCCCACTCGCCATTTTCATTTCTCCTTGAACGAAACCACCGAGAAATCGGTGACGACGTCCGCCTGGAATTTGATGTAGAGCGTCAGCCCGCGCGACGGGACATGATAGACGTCCTGCCAAAGTCGATGGTTCGCGAAGGTCGTCATCGACTTGTAAAACATCACGCGCTCGATGCTGTTTATCGTTTGCACGATGCCGCCGCGGTCGAAGCCGAGCGCGGTGGCGTCACGCAAGGCCGAGGTCGTGATCACGAGGGTTTCGACCGAACCGATCGACAGCTTTATGGCGTCGAGATCATAAGTCGGTCGGCGCTTTTCCATTCGCGCGACCATACCACCATAAAGGTGGCACGACAACGCCGAAATTGAAATGGCTTTCTTTTCGAGCCTCGAAGATCGGCAATACTGTGGGGCAGCGGAGTCTGGAGCGGCGGCCACTCTTACCCCAACCCTTGACAGGTGGATCCTCACCTTGCGTTCATGCGCATGAAATCCCGCAGGTTCGCGCCGACAAAATCATGGATTGTCAATTCGCGGCTCTTATGGTGGAGCCGAAGAAACCTCCGGCGTGTTGCGCGAGCGCGCCTTTCAAGCGACGGCCGGCGCCAAAACGTCAGCCCAGATTCGTTTCGTCGCACTCGAAGTTCCCGTCGAATAGCGGGTCGCCGGCGCCAAGCCCCAACGCGCCGTCAAGCTCGATGTCCTCCTGGGGCTTTTGCAACAGCCCCTCGTCCTCGAGCCGCTCAATGTCGGGCAGCTCGCGCAGGGAACCAAGCCCAAAAACCTCCAAGAATTTCGCCGTGGTGACATAGGCGAAGGGCGCCCCCGGCTCGGGCGCGCGCAGGCTCGCGTCGATGAGCCCATGGCGCTTCAAGACGCCGATGACGTCGCGGCTGATTTCTTTGCCGGCGAGCCTGGAAATCTCGCCCCTGGTCGCCGGCTGCAGATAGGCGATGGCAGTCACCGCCAGGAGCTCGGCCGGGGTGAGCTCCGGCGCGCCGGCGTCGCGCAGCTCGCCCGCGTGCGCGACGCGAACCGCGCCAGCGAAGCGCGGTTTCGTGCGCAGCTGCCAGCCGCCGGCGACGCAGACCAGATCGTAGGGACGCCCGCGCAATTCGGTTTTGAGATCCTCGATGAGGGCGTCGAGTCGGCAATCCTTGCCGACGAGTCTGGCAAGCATTTCGCGCGGCACAGGCGAAGGCGCGGCGAAGATCGCCGTCTCGACGCGCAGCATCCATTCGCGCCAGCGCGCCGCTCGCGGCAAATCGGCGAGCTCGGCGTCGAAGAATTCCGGTTCGCGCGCTTTCGGGCGTGCCATGCAGCCTCACAAGCCATAGAGCCGGAAGCTCGGCCGACCGGAAAGCTCGTGCACGGCCTCGAGCGCGATCAGGCGTTCGAACAGCCGCCTTGCGGCGCGATCCGAGAGTCGCGCGGCTTTCGCCGCGCGCGCCGGGGAAAGGGAATCGTCGGCGAGCAGCAGCGCGACGACGCGCGCTGCGCCCTTGGCCCGCAGCCTGGGCGCGACGGCGAGCAGCTTGTTGGCGCGCCGTGACAGCTCGCCCGCGAGGCCATGGGCCTCCGGCGCCGCCAGCGCATAGGCGGCAGCGAGCGCGTTTTGCCAATCGGCGTCGCCCGGGCGCGGGCGACGGCCGTCGCGGCGCAGCGCCGGCTGCGCGATCGTCGTCCCAAGCAGCGGGACCGGCGCGTCCCAACCGAGTTTTTGCGCCAGCGCCAGGTCGGCGAGCCAGAGCGCCAGAATCTCGGCTTCCAGAGGGGCTGCGTCGGCAAGAAGCGTCACCGCCGCCCGGCTGACGTCGGCCGCCGCCAGGAGCGGCGATCGGTTGCGCGCCAGGATCTCTTGGCAAGCCGCGGCGAGCCCTTGAAGCGTCGGCGCCGCGGTCCGCAATTCCAGGAGATCCGCGGCAAGGGCGAGCGTTTCGGCCTCGAGCCGCAGCGGGCGAGCGCCGAACAGGCGGAAGAGGCGGTGCAATCGGCCGGCCGGAGACGGCGGCGCGCCGGCGGGCGCGAGATGCTCGGCGTCGCGCAGCGCCGCTTCGTCCTCGCGCTGCCGCGCGAGGCGGACGCTGGTCCCGGCGGCTTTGAGGGCTAAGCGCTGGCGCAAGACGCCGGCGAACAGGGGTTCGGCGCCATCCTCGCCCGAGCGCAACACACGGTCCAAAAGCGCGAGGCCCGCGCCAGCGCAGAAGGCTGCGTCGGCGGCGCCGGCGGCAGCGTGGGGAAGGCGAGCCCAGTTCGGAAACGCGCTGATTTGCAAAGAAGTCCCCGCCCGCACGGGCGATGCCTGCCGACCTCGGCGCGGGCGCGGCATCGCTTTCATGCGGAGCAGCCCGCGGTCGGCGACCGTAATCGAATCAGCTTCGAGCATGCTTGTGAGCATAGCCGTAACCGGCGCTTTGTCACGAATTTTTGGGATAAATACGCCGCGCTTGTCTTGTCTATTTCATGTCTGATAAGGTTGCCTTATCGGACCCGATTCGGAACCCCCGCCATGCCGGACGAAAACCCTTCAAACCACCCCCTCGAGCCCGCCTCCAGGCGTCGGGAAAACGCGAACGAAAACGGAACTGACGACCCTGGGGACCCAGACGGCGATCTGACGAGCGCGGCCGACGGCGCGGACTCCCCTGCCCTGTCCGACCCGCGCCTCGCCCGGCTCACCGAGACCGCCAAAAATTACGCGCGCGCCGCGCGATCTGAGAACACCGCACGCGCCTACGATTCCGACTGGCGGCAGTTCGCGTCCTGGCTCCGCCGCAACGGTTTTGACGACACCCCGCCGGAGCCGCAGACCGTCGGCCTCTATCTCGCGGCGCAGGCCGAAGTCGGCGTCAGCGTCGCCACACTCGAACGCCGCCTCTCGGGGGTCTGCTGGCGATACCGGCAGCTCGGGACGCCGCTCGACGTCAGCGATCGCCACGTCGCGACTGTTTTGGCGGGCATCCGCCGCAAGCACGCCCGTCCCCCAGCGCAAAAGGCGGCGATCTTCGCCGACGAGCTTTTGGCCATGTTGGCCACGCTCGAGATGGATCTGCGCGGCCTGCGCGATCGCGCCATTTTGGCGCTCGGCTTTGCGGGGGCCTTGCGTCGCTCCGAAATCGTCGGCCTCGACTGCGGCCCTGGCCAGAGCGAGGACGGGACCGGCTGGATCGAGATCTATCCGGCCGGGGAGAATCCAAACAACGACGGCGGCGTGTTGCTGCAGATCTCCGGCAAGACCGGCTGGCGCGAGGTCGAGATCGGCCGCGGTTCTCAGCCCCATACCTGCCCGGTCGCGCTCCTCGAGACCTGGATGCGGCTCGGGCGGATCGGCCACGGGCCCCTCTTCCGGCCGATCGCGCGCAAGAACGGCGGCGTCTCGGCCGAGCGGCTTTCCGACAAGCATGTCGCCCGCCTCGTGCAAAGATGCGCGTTGGCGGCCGGGATCCGTGGCGATCTCACCGAGGGAGAGCGCAAAAAAGCCTTTGGTGGCCATTCCTTGCGCGCCGGCCTCGCCTCCTCCGCGCAGATCGAGGAGGCGTATGTGCAAAAGCACCTGGGCCACGCCAGCCCGGAAATGACCCGACGCTACCAGAGGAAACGCGACCGGTTTCGGGTCAATCTCACCAGGGCCGCCGGGCTGTAAGCGCCGCCCGCCCTATCCCGCGGGTTGTCCTCCCGAGGCTAGCTTTGCGGGTCGTTTCGCGCCCGCGCGCTCGTCGTTTCGACGTCTGTTTGCGAAAAATCGTCTTCCTTGAACAGTAGCGCCGAGCGGTAGGCCTTGGCGCACGCATAGGAGAGGCAGTCGCCGAGATTCAATCGCGCCGGATGCCGTCCCTTGCCGTAGCTCTCGAAGCAGGCGACGGCGAGAACGCCAATCTTGTCATTGATCGGCGTGATCGAGACATGCGCCTCGTCGAGAAAATCCTCGAACAGAGCGTTTGCCTGCGCCGGCGTGATGTCGAGCTTTAACGCCAGCACCATGCACGCCTCCAGCCGGACGACCGGCGACGTAAAACGCCGCTCCGCCGACGCGAGGCGTCCCGCAAGCTCGGCAGCGTCATCCTCGCCGCAGAGGATCGCTACGATCGCGGAGGTGTCCACGAACATCATTGGCCCCAGAATTCGTCGAGTTCTTCCTTGGGGACGTCACGGCCCTTTGGCCCGGCGAGCTTCCGAGCTTTTACGGCCAAGCGCGCAAGTCGCTCGGGCAGCGGAACCCGCTCGCGCTCCCGTTTCAACTCATTCTCCAACGCCACGATAATGGCTTCGGTCATCGTGGTTTTGCGCCGAGCGGCGAGCAGCTTTGCGAGCTCTGCCGCTCGCGGGTCCCGTATGCTGAGCATTGGCGTGTCCTTACAGGTACGTCCTTACATATATACGATAGCATCATTACCGCGCAATCCGCTCATACAGCTCTCGCTACGCTTTGGCGCGTGGTGGCCCGCTCCCCCGAACCACATGGTTGCCGGTCGGGAACAATGATCAGGCCGGATGCACGGATCCCCGCCGCACTGCTCTGGCTCAAGGGTGATGCGATGAAATTCGGCCACGAAGGTCGCTCCCTGCGCGGTCGGGCGCGAGCGGTCCGCGATAAATATCCCCAGCGTATTCCCATCACCCGGCCCTCTTCCCCTCCCGGGCGGCTTTCGCCGCCCTGCCGCGCAGCAGCGCCATCAGCACCGGCCCGAGCGAGAACTCTCCTGCCCTCGCCTTCGCGGTAAGAGCCCGCAAATAGCCGCCGGCGGATTTGATTTCCTCGCCGCGTTGCAGGATCGCAGCGATGACGATCGAGGCGTCATGCTCGCCCAAGACCTCGAGCGCCTGGCTCCAGGCGTCGGGCGACACGCCCAAGGCGCTGCGTACCACCGCCGCCGTCGACGCGAGATCGCGCCAATTCCGAATCCCGCTCGGCGCGAAATCGAGGATATCGGGACAGGCCTCGAGCACCATGCCAAGCGGATAGGTCCGCGGTGGTTGTGGCTTGGCGTTGGGTTTGGGCGAAACGTCTGCATCGGATTCGGTCTCGGGCGCTGATGGAGCCCGCGAACTCTCGTCGGTGGACCCGATCCGTTTGGCCCTGCCTTCTTGAAGGCTAGGTTCAAGATCAGAAAGGTCTGTAATTTGATTCTGTATGTGCCGCTCAGTCTGGGACTCATTGCCGCTCATATTTTTGGTTTTTACGTGGTTCTCCAATAGGTTGCGGATTTCTACGGCGAGCGCCGAGAGCTCTCCGGCCATGGTCTCCAAATTCATGCGCGCGAGCTTGCGTCCGTAGCGCCCAGAGAGGGTCGCATAGCGCATGTGAAAGTCGTTCCAGTCGGCGGGAACGCCTTCCTCCATCCCGGTTTCGATCATCTTGACGATATCGCGTCGCGCCAGCGTGATTTTTTCGCGCAGCAGCGCGACGGCGCGGTTCTCGGCGCGAACCTCCTCAGCGAGGTTTTCGATCTGGTCGGCGCGCGCCACAAGCGGCGTGAGATCGAACCCGAAAGCGTCCTCGATCGCGCCCCCCTGCCCTCTTCTGGCGAAGCGCTTGCCGTTCGGCGAGTCGCGCCGGATGATCAGCCCCGCCTCGACGAGACAGGCGAGATGGCGACGCAGCGTCGCCGGAGCCATGCCATGCGCCCGCAGTGACAGCTCCTTGTTGGATGGGAAGACGACGAGCCCTGGCGAGAGGGAATCGCCTTCGCCTGCCCGCTCATCGGCCTGCGGTAGGCTCAGCGCGGTCTCCTGATGAAAGGAGAGCAGCGCGTGCAAGACCGAGAGCGCGCGATCGGCGACGCCGAGCGGCTCCTTGGCTTCGGTGAGCGCTCGGAACAGCCGCCACTTGTGGACGACCGTGCCCGCGGCGTCGGGCTTGGCTCGAAACGCCTCGGTCGCGGCCTGGCTCGCCACCATGGCGAGCGACAGCGGCCGCCGCCCAAAGGGCGTCGTTGGTTGTGTCTGCATGATCCTTTGCCTCGTTCAGGCAAAAGAAATCTGCTCGCCGAAACGGCGCCGACTCTTGACAGCGATTCATGGAAGTGAGATTCTCAGCTTGCTTAAGGATGAGAAGGGCTTCCGGGACGTCGTTTCGGGGGCCTTTTTCTTTTGCTGCATCTCCTATCGGGAGCCAAAATTGTCAGCTGACAATTTTGGCGAACTGCAACTCATCACTTTCGACTCGCTTACTCCCTGCTCTCGAATTCTCGCAGCAGGTCCGGCAGCCTTTGATCAAGGAATGCCACGAAGGCCCTATCCTCGCTCACCAGCCGAATTCCTTTTGATGTACGTTCAACCCAGGCTACGCGCTGTCCTCGCACAGTCTGAAGCGGCTCTTTTCCTCGCGGGGTCGGGATTTGCTGCGCTCCAAGCACAAGGCTGAAACGCAAGTTGGTGTCTGCCTTCGCGAAAGCCTCGCTTGAAATCACCCGGTTCGCGGACTCTCGGAAGGAGGGCTCCGTCAGCCTTTCGACCAGAGCTAACCACCTTGGCCGGCCGATCTTCGGAGCAGGACCGATCGCCAGGGTGAGTTCGTTGTCGACGCTACTCGCTACCGACAGGAGCCTGGACAGCTCGGGCTTATCCACTCCCAAAGCGGCCGTCATGGTTTCGCGATCAAAGCCTCTTTGCTCAAGACGAGACGCAAATACTGCGCGCTCGATGAAGCTCAAATCCGCGCGCTCACTATTCTCCTGGCCTTGCGCAACGACTAGTTCGACATCACTGAGGTTCTTGACGACTGCCTTGATCGCGCGTCCCAACTCCCGCGCCACCCGAAGCCGGCGGTGGCCATAGGCAGCTTGATAGCGTTTCGGATCTCCCGGGTGAGGGCGCACCAATATCGGAACCTGCTGACCGTGAGTCGCGATCGCACTTTTCAAGCTGGCGAACCCTGGATCGGATTCGGACGAGATCCGATCGACAATGAAGGAGTCGTCGACGTCGCCGACATCCAATTCGACGACCTGCTCGGAATTTGCCAGCGTCGCACGCAAAGATTTTGCGGCCGCCGCCTCTTCCGACAACCGCTGCAAGCCCAAATTCATCGCCTTCACGGCACCAGTGCTGCGATGCACGGGAGGGTTGGGCGCTGCTTCGGGTTTTCCGGCCCCCAGGAGTTCACGCAGGGCATCGCGTCCCTTCATGGCGTTGACCTCCCCCATGCCTGTCGTACCAGGCGTTCGATCTCTCGATTGACGTCGTCCATCGCCTCAACGGCGCGATCATAAGTCTGACGATTCATCGTCTCACGCCCGGCTTCGTAAATTGTCTGCTTCGAGAGCCCTGCATCCGATACTGCTGTCGACTTGACCATCATCGCTGTCAGGACGCGCTCGCCAAAGAGATTACGCAAGAAGGCGACAATTTGGGCCTGAGGACCGTCGTTCGGCTCGTAACGCGTGAATAGATAACGGATCCAGTCATAATCGAGATTTCCGCCAGCCTCACGAACGACGGAAAGAAGGTCTGCTGCCATCGCTAAGAATTGATTCATCGACGCGATGTCGAGCATTTGCGGATGGACAGTGATAAGCACTGATGTAGCGGCACACAGAGCCGAAAGTGTCAAAAATCCAAGTTGCGGTGGACAGTCGATGACGATGAGATCATACTGATCATCGACACTACGCAATGCGCTCGCAACGCGAGCGAAGAACAGATCGGTCGGATCTCGCTCGCTATCAGCGAGGAACTTAGGTGTATCGTGCTCGAACTCGTGCAGTTCAAGATTGGCGGGAACCAAATCAAGGCCAGTAAAATATGTCTGCCTGACGATCTCGCCAAGGGGACGCAGAGCTGAGTCATAGCGAATAGCGCCATAAAGCGTCTGATTTTCCGCGACGTCGAATTCTGGCTGGTACCCGAACAGCGCCGATAATGACGCTTGGGGATCGAGATCAACAGCTAGAACCCGATATCCGCGCAAAGCGAAATATTGCGCGAGATGAGCCGCCGTGGTCGTCTTGCCGGATCCGCCCTTGAAATTTGTGACGGCTATAATTTGCAGATGTTCCCGACCCACCCTTGTCGGCATATATGAGGCTTTCGCCTTGGCCAAATGCTGACGCAAGTAGTGAATTTGCTCGAGTGTATATGCTCGCCGCCCACCCGCGGTTTTCTCGGGCTCGGTACCTTCCCCCGTTGTAGACAGGTGGCGCAGGTAGCTGTCGGTGACGCCAATGAGCTTGGCCGCTTCCCCACTGGAAAAGCGCCGCAGCTGCTTCTTTGCCTCTGGTGGGAACAGCTTCTCCCTTAACGCCTGGAGTTGGCTGCTCAGAATCTGAGCGTCTCCGGCGATGATCTGATCCATCGAAGGAATCCCGAGTTCCTCGCGCGCTGCGATATTGGGGCTTGCCATCGCCATTCACGCTCCTCAGAGAAAATAGACATGCTTACCGCAAATGACCGCGATTCTCTCCTTGCGTCAAGGAATTTTGGGTAAACGAGTCGTTAACACGGAGGCCCGCGAACGTTGGCAGGGCGCGCGGCCAAAGGAAAGCCGCGAATTGTCAGCTGACAATTTCTCTGCGCGATAGGGACGGGCGCAAGGAGGTTAGGAAACCTCTCTCGTAAACCGCCACACCGGAATCCCCATCTTCCGCGCCTTGTCGGCGAGATTCTCGACGATCCCCGATCCAGGAAAGACGATGACCCCGATGGGGAGCGCCTCGAGCATCGCGTCGTTGCGCTTAAAGGGCGCCGCGTTCTTGTGGCGCGTCCACTCGGGCTTGAAGGCGACCTGAGGAACTTTGCGGTTGTCCGCCCAGCACGCCGCGATTCGCTCCGCGCCCTTCGGGCCGGCCCCGTGAAGCAGGACCATATCCGAGTGTTTCGCGCGCACCTTGTCCAGCGCGTCCCAGATGCGCTGATGATCGTTGCAGTCCGCTCCGCCGGCAAAGGCGATGCGCGGTCCGGGAGGCAAGAGCACCTGCGTCTCGGCGAGCTTCTTGGCGTTCAGGAAATCCCGGCTGTCGATCATCGCCGCCGTCAGGGCGCGGTGGTTGACCTGCGATCCCGAGCGCGGACGCCAGGAGGAACCGGTCTCACTCGCGTAGAGCTCGGCAAGATGGTCGCGGAAGAATTCGAAGGCGTTGCGACGCTCGAGCAGCGTCAGCCCTTGCGCGATCAGCCGCTCGAGTTCGACCGAGCGAATTTCTGAGCCGTCTTGTTCCGGCTGCGAACGGCGTTGAGCGGTTTCATTGTCATCCAGTTCGCGACTGACGCGTTCCGCCTTGCGGTGAAAGAGATTGACGAAGGACCACAGGAGGTCCGGGAGGTCGGCTTCGAGCCGCGTGTCGAGAAGGAGGCTCGACAGAGCCTCGACGACTGACTCGAGCGCGAGAGACGCGGCGTCAGAGGAGGGCAGGGGACGCGGATCCGGTTCGTCTTCCAGTGGTCGATAACCGTGCAAAGCGAGTTCATCGAGAAGGTGCGAGGAAGGCGATTGGGCTTCATGCTCTGAAGCGAGTGTATCGAGGGGCAGGGAGGGGACTTCGTCGTTCATAGCGTTGCTCTTTCGCTCGAGGCCGCGCCGATCGCGGCCTGACAGCGATCTCGAGCCACAGGCGGATCGCGCCGCACCCGCAGGGTCGAAGCGAAGCGAAGAACGCATCCCGCCGATTTGTTTGTGCGCGAGGAATGCCCGCAGCGTGAGCGTAGGGCAGGGGAAAGAAGTCGGCGGGGAGCGTTGCGGCAAGCGAGCCGCTTGTGGCGACATCGCTGCTCTTTCAGGCCGGCGCGCGGCCCTCTCGAAGAGCCAACGCCGAGGCGTTTTGAAGAGTCTCCCTCCCCGGGCGAACCGCCCTCGCAGAAGGGTAGGCCAGCGCGTGCGCAACCTGAGCAAAACCGCGCTGCGCCAAGCGTCCCACTGCGGACTCAAGGCCCGGTCACCCCGACCGGAGCCGTTCCTTCGCTGGAGATGTCGAGGTAAGCGCGGCAGCGGAGAACGCGACCAGGCGTACAGCCGGTTCTCTCACCGTCGACACCGAGGTGTTCGAACTCGCCCAACGCAGCGGCAGCCATCCGTTGGGTCAACCCGCGCGCGCGAAGTGGTCATTCGCGGTCGCAAACCAAAGAAGAGGTCGCGACTACAGAGATGGATGGTCTCCACTGGCCGTTCGCTCACAACTGGAGGCTTCAGAGGATGGTGGGAAATCGGGTTTAATCGGGTATTATCAGGTATGGAATCGGATATGAGGGTGCCCTAGCCATGAGGGAACCCAGGCTCGCATTCGGCCCCGACCTCGTGAAGCTCATTGCCGAAATCGATGAGTTCAAAGGGAGGTGGGAGGCGCTCAAAACACTCTCACCGGACCGCCTAAGCGCACTCCGCAAGGTGGCGACGATCGAGAGCGTGGGCGCTTCCACGCGCATTGAGGGGGCGAAGCTATCGGACGCCGAGGTCGAGGACCTGCTCTCGCGAGCAATTTCCGTCAAAGCGTTCAAGACGCGCGATGAGCAGGAAGTGGCTGGATACGCCGAGGCGATGGATCTCGTGTTCGAGGCGCACGCCGATATGCGCCTCACCGAGAATCATATCCGCCAACTCCATAAGACCTTGCTGCGTCACAGCGACAGGGACGAGCGCCATCGCGGCTCTTACAAGTCGCTCTCCAATAACGTCGTCGCATTCGATGTGGAGGGCCAAGAAATCGACGTCGTTTTCGAGACGACCTCGCCTTTCGACACACCGCGCGAAATGGAGGCGCTCGTCGCCTGGACGCGCAAAGCGCTCGATGAAGAAGCGCTGCACCCGCTTCTTATCATCGCCGTCTTCGTCGCGACGTTTCTCGCGATCCATCCTTTTCAGGATGGAAACGGGCGGCTCTCGCGCGTGCTGACCACGCTCCTCTTGCTGCGAGCGGGTTACGCCTATGTGCCGTATGCCTCGCTGGAGCGCGTGATTGAGGAAAACAAAGAGCTGTACTACAAGGCGCTGCGGCGCACGCAGACGACGCTAAAAAGCGAAACGCCAGATTGGGAGCTGTGGATTGGCTTTTTCCTGCACTGCCTCAAGCGGCAGAAGGATGGCCTATCGGCACGGCTAGACCGTGAACGGATTTCTCAGGACAGCGAGGCCGATTTGCCGGAGCTATCGCTCCAGGTCCTCAAAGCGCTGCAGACCAACGAGCGCCTGACGATCGCGCAGCTTGCACCCATCACCGGCGCAAATCGGAACACACTAAAGGTGCGGCTGCGCGAGCTCGTCGCAGAAGGGCGCGTGCGGCAGCATGGCAAAGCGCGCGCCACATGGTATTCGCTATGAGCGCCAAGCCCAGATCATCGACCAAGTCCAGGCCTCGGACGGATTCTCCGCGCGGCCACAGAATTTTGCGCGGCTTCTGGGCTCGAGTGATCGAGTGCTCACAGCCGGACTGCGCCCGACCTTCGTTATTTAACCGAACCGATATCTGCTTAATTAGCGGGCCGCCGATTTTTAGCCGGCTAAATTTGCCGGCTTGCCGAACCTCCCGGCATTCGTTCCACAACGTCACCCAACCTTCAATCCAGATACGAGAACGTCGTCATGGCGCCGAAAAACGCGCTCAACGCCCAAAACCTCGAAGTGCTCGGCGCCAAGCGGCTCGCCGAGCTCTTGATCGAGATCAGCGACGGCGACGCCGCCGTAAAACGGCGCTTGCGCCTCGCCCTCGCTGGCGCGCAAAGTCCAGCCGAAGCCGCGCGGGCCATTCGCAAGCGGATCGCCGCGATTTCTCGCTCCCGGGCCTTCGTCGATTGGCAGAACCGACGCGCACTCGTCGAGGACCTCCAAACCCAGCGACGGGCGATCGTCGAGCACGTCGGCACGGCCGATCCGAAAGAAGCGCTCGGACTCATGTGGAGCTTCATGGGACTCGCTGCTTCGGTGTTCGATCGTTGCGACGACAGCAGCGGAACGGTGATCGGGATTTTCCACGACGGCGTGAATGATCTCGGGCGCCTCGCCGAGACTGCAGGCTGCAACCCGGTGGAATTGGCCGACAGCGCATATCAGGCGCTGCTCGACAATCGCTATGGACAATTCGATCATCTCATCGCGGCGCTCCGTGCTTCGCTCGGCGACGCCGGTCTAAAACATTTGAAGCAGCGCTTCATCGCCTTGTCCAAAGAACCGATCAAAAGGCCTAAAGAGCACGAGCGACGGAAAATCGGCTGGTCCTCGAGCGGTTCAATCTACGAAGACGAAATAGAGAACCGCCATCGGGCCAGCGTCATCCATTTGGCCTTGAGAGACATCGCCGACGCGCAGGGCGACATCGACGCCTTCATGGCGCAATACGACGCACGAACGAGAAAAGTCCCGAAGATCGCGGCCGAAATCTCTCGTCGCCTGCTCGCCGCCGGCCGCGCCGAAGAGGCGCTGCAGATTGTCGAAGCCGCCGAGCATGGCCGCCCCAGCTGGCCGGAGTTCGAATGGGAAGACGCGCGCATCGACGCGCTCGACGCCTTGGGCCGCGGCGAAGATGCGCAAGCCGCGCGCTGGTCATGCTTCGAGAGATTTTTGTCGGATCGGCATTTGCGCGACCACCTCAAACGACTTCCCGATTTCGACGATGTGGAAGCGGAAACGAAAGCGCTTGATTATGTCGAAGGTCACAAGGATTTTCTCCATGCGCTGTGGTTTCTGACGTCTTGGCCGGCGCTCGATCGTGCGGCGAAGCTCGTCCTGCAGCGACCAAAGGACCTCGATGGAAATCGCTATGAGCTTTTGACGCCGGTCGCCGAAGCCCTGGCGGGCAAGCATCCGCTAGCGGCGACGCTCGCCTTGCGCGCCATGATTGAATTTGCCCTCGACCATGCCCGATCCAGCCGATACAAACACGCGGCGCGCCATTTGCTGGAATGCGCGAGTCTGGCGACGAATATCGGCGATTTCGGAAAATACGAAACGCACGAATCCTTCCTGGCGCGGATTCGCGGCAATCACGCCAAGAAGACTTCGTTCTGGAGCCTTGTGACGTGAGTGCGCCGAACGATTTAGCGGGCGTTGGAACAAACCTTTCTTCCTGCTAACTCGGGCCTTCGCCCTTTTACATGTCCGCAGCCGTCAAACTCGCACGCCAACATTGGGCCGATGCACGCCACTCTTCGTCGCAAGACGAACCATTCAGTTAGGGCTTCGATTCCTCTTTGTGTTTCGTCCTCGGCTTTCGTTTTTGCTCCCCACTCTCATTCCTCGACATTCGCTTGGCGGCCGCCGATAAAAAGTCGCCCAGCAAGCGCGTGGCCGGGAAAGCCAAAGCTATTTCTTCACTTCGACCCACGAAGACGAAGACTCAATTGGCAAGCGCCGAGACGCAAGCGCCCGACGAACAAGCGACGAAGGAAATGATACCAGAGACACGGAACGTCGCCGCGCAGGATCGCCCGCGCAGATCGATCCATAAGCGCCGCCTCCTCGACGCGGAGCTGAAGGCCGGCGAAAAATGGAAACGGCGTCTGTGCAGGGCGGCGCGGTAAAAGGTCCTCGGAATTCTCGGTTGGCCTTGCCCCAAGAACCGGTGTTATCTCGGCAGAGAGCGTGATTCGTTGACGAGCGGCGAATTACGCAACGCATCGAGGGCGATCATTGGAGACAAGCCTTTATGCGCCGGTGAAGCGCTTCCTCGAAGGCTTGGGCTTCGAGGTCAAGGGCGAGGTGTGCGGCTGCGACATCGTGGCGGTGGATCGCGGCTCGCCGATCGCGCTGGTGATCTGCGAATTGAAACTGAGCTTCACGCTCGATTTGGTCCTCCAGGCCGTGGACCGTTCGACCGCTTGCGACGAAGTATGGGTCGCCGTTCGCGCCTCACTGCGCGGCCGCGGCCGCGAATCCGATCCGCGGGTCAAACGACTTTGCCGTCTGCTCGGCTTCGGCCTGCTCTGCGTGTTTAACTCCGGCAGGGTAGAGGCTCTTGTCGAGCCGGCGCCATGGCGGCCCAGGCACAATGCGAAACGCCGTTCCAAGATTCTCGACGAGCATCGGCGGCGCAAGGGAGATCCCGCGACCGGCGGCGCCACGCGCCGACCAATCATGACCGCCTACCGTCAGCAGTCGCTTGAATGTGCGGCGGCGTTAGCGCGGGCCCCGGCGCGGCCTCGCGATCTCAAGGGCGCGATTCCTGACGCGCCGAAAATATTGCTCCACAATGTGTACGGTTGGTTCGTCAGGGTCGAGCGCGGCGTCTATTCACTCTCCGAGGCGGGACAGGCGGCAATTATTTTATGGAAAGCGCATGTTCCCGAGCCGCCCGCCGAGATTCCTGGTGAACCACAAAGAATTGCTGTTTCAGCTTGAAAGACGGTTGGACGCCGATCGCTGGCTGGCGGCGACCCCGACCAAGTCGGGCGATCCGTTTGTGCACGTAAGGGCGGGCTCAGGCGACGAAAGCGTGCGGTCATCCCCGTGACCGCGGACGCAAAGATCAAAAAGATCGTCTCGACCAGTCCAAGTGAGCCCAGCGGTTTTTGCCGCCATCAAGGTTCGACGAAATTGGTTTTCCTATTTTCAGGGTCGGTGCCCATCCACAGTAAATCTCCGCAATGGTATCGACTAATGCCCGGTTTCTGAGTACCGCTGCTTCTCTTGACCTTTAAGGATTCGCCCATGACGACATCCGATGCAGAAGCTTCGCAGTCGATCGAGTTGGCCGCGGAGATCGTGGCGGCCTTCGTCGCCAACAACTCTCTGCCGATCGCGGAACTGCCCGGCCTGATTCACGCCACGCACGCCGCATTGGAGAGGCTCGCGAGCGGGCCGGTGGATACGGCCCTGCAGGTGGAGAAAAAAGAGCCGGCGGTGTCCATTCGCAAATCGCTCACGCCCGATTTCCTCGTGTGTCTCGACGACGGCAAGAAATTCAAGTCGCTGCGGCGGCACTTGGCGACCCTCGGCATGACGCCGGATCAATACCGCGCCAAGTGGGGCCTCCCATCGGATTATCCGATGGTCGCCCCCAACTACGCCGCGGCGCGATCGCAATTGGCGAAGCAATCGGGGCTTGGTCAAATTCGCAAGAACGCCGCGCCAGCCAATAAGGCGAGCGGCGCCGCGCCGAGCAAGCGCGGACGACCGGCGAAGGCGAGCACGTAATCGTCGATTCCGTCAGCATCCAGAAACCCCATCGTTGCAAGGAGAGTTCCATTGGCCAAGGCAAAAGTCAGCAAGTCGAAAGCGGTCAAGCGCGAAGCGGCGCCCATTCGGCCCGTCAAGGAAACCTTCACCAAGGCGGCGCTCATCAACCTGATCGCCGAGCAGAACGACATCCCCCGCAAGACCGCCGTGGGGGTCTTCGCTACGCTGGAAAGCGTGTTGCTCGGATCAGTGCATCCTCGCGGCGTGGGCGAATTCACTTTGCCTGGCTTGTTGAAAGTGACCCTTCGCAAAGTGCCGGCCCGCAGGGCGGGAACCTTAGTCCGCAATCCCGCCACCGGTGAGATGGTCAAAGGCGCCGCCAAACCAGCGAGCATGCGCGTAAAGATCCGCGCCTTGTCGAAATTGAAGTCAGCGGCTTCCGGCTGATCCGTCATTCGCGCATTAACAAAGAACTCGGACTATCGGTTGGCCCGAGCGGCCACTTTACTGGAGAGATGGGCCGCGCCGCCTTCGTTGAGGCAGACCCCAATTTGACGATCCGCTTTACGGCGTCGTTCGAGATTCAACTCCCAACCTCCATCTAACGTCAGCAAATCGAGTGATATCTGCGTATTCGATTTGAAGCTCGCGGATGTTAACGGCTCGAAGATGGTTTCTCAGCCCGAATGACAGAATCTCGATTCGGACAGCGTTCGTTCGGCTTGTGTCCCGAAATTCCGAAAGTGGGACGGCATAATTGCCGCAGCTAGCAGGATTTGAGAAAGGGTCTCGGATTTCCTGTCGCGAGATCGTCGCCGCCTTCAGGGAGAGGGCTTGGACCGGCGCTCGCGAGCGGTTCGGCGTTGCATTCGTCTTCGCGGGCGCCTCTCTGTGATAAACCGATTTTCGGCCTGATGACTTGGACTTGCTTTGGAAATAAAGCCGCCGACGACCTCTTGCAAACATCGATCGACCCGGCCCCGCGAACGCGGGCCAGCTTCTAAACAATGTTTGGAGAGATGAAATGGCTACCGGCACCGTGAAGTGGTTCAATGGTCAAAAGGGCTCCGGCTTCATCCAGCCCGACGATGGCGGCGGCGCAGACGTCTTCGTCCACATCAGCGCGGTCCAGCGCGCCGGCCTGCGTGATCTGCGCGAAGGCCAAAAGGTGAGCTACGAAATCGTCCAGGATCGCCGCAGCGGCAAGTCCTCCGCCGATCAGCTCAAGGAAATCTGACTCGCTCCGGTCACGGTCGTTTCCTTTGCGACCGGGAATAGACGAAGGGTCGCCGCAGGCGGCGGCCCTTCGTGCTTGAAGATCGCATCTATTGCGGCCGAAATGAATCGCCGCCAAGAACTGCCGCCACTCGCATTCGCAGTGTGTAAGCCGAGGTGAGGCATAGATCGCTGTTGAAGTCAGAGCACAGCGACGAAACCATGACTGCGTCGACGCCTCTCGCTTCGGCTCGTACTAGGAGGCGGCGCGCAGCGCCGCGGCCGGGGGCGTCATTGTCACTGGCGGCGAAGACGCGGCGCAAAGCGCAAGGAAATTTCCATGCGGCGAGGTGCGCAGCGGAGAGCGCGGCCACCATGGGTAGCTCGGGCAGAGCGCTTTTGAGGGAAAGAACCGTCTCGATTCCTTCGCCGACAATGACGACGTCATCGATCTTCCCGAACCGCACGCCATGTCCGAGAATGGCGCCGAGCGAACGCCGTGGTGATGAAACACGTGCTTTGTCCGGTTGAGTCGGATCGAGAAACGTTCGATGAATTCCCTTGATCTCGCCGCTGTTGTCGGTGACAGCGGCGACGAGCGCCGGCAATCTCTGGGGCCGCGAATTGGGCGTGTCTCGATAAAGCAATCCCGGGTGATAGCGCAGCGGCGCGTCGCTGAGATCGGCGGTGATTTTTCGCGCACGGAGATAGGCTTCGGCTGGCGTGCCGGCGATCGGGTTTGCCGCTGCCCAGATTTTTCGGGCGAGCGCAACCGAGTCGTAATCTCCCGATCGCCTGTTTTGTCGAACCGACGAGGGCTCCCGCGGCGCCCGCAAAAAGCGCCGCGCCTCGTTGAGCACATCGCGAAAAGATGTGAAACCCTCCCGCGCACGGATGAGATCGAGAAGGTCGCCGTGCTCTGACGCAGCCGCGTCAGTCCAGCGCCCTCGCGCTCCCTTGCCAGAGAGCGGTCCCTTGAGTCGCACATAGAGGCTGCGGCCCGTGTTGTTGTTCACGTCGCCGACGACCCAATAATTGCCGCAGCGGCGGCCGTTCGAAAGATAATGCCTGCAGACGGCCTCGACATGCTCGGCGAGGCCGCTGGACAGAGTCCGGGCGGGGCTTTCCATCGTCGCCTCCCGCTCTCTAAGAATTCACGCGAGTCGCGGGCGCGACACGGAGCAGGGGATAGAGCGCGAGTAGATTCTCGACAATTTTGGCGGCGTGATCGCCGAGCGGCACGAAGAGCCGCAGCTTCCAGGCGATGATTTCGGAAACCAAGCCCTGAGCCTTCAACCGGTCGACCATCGTGTCGCCAAAGCCCGCGAGCTCGAGCCGATGCCGGTTCATGACCAGCGAGCGCTTGAGAACCAGCCCTTCTGCGAGCACAAGCCCCCCGCCGTCCTGCATGACCGCAGCGATGGCGGCAGTCGGCGCAAGGGCAGGGGCTCCGGCGCCCGTGGCCTCATTGAGAACCGCGGCGCTCGCCGGCGAAACCAGCCGTCCGATGACGCGTTCGCCCTCAATGGTCTGCAAGCGATAGACCCGCGCCGTCTCGTCTGGGAGCCGATTCCAAACCGGGAGCAAGAGACCGGTGACGATATGAAACGTGCTCTCGGTCAGTTCGGGCAGGGACGCGACCTCGGCCTCCCACGCGCGCCGGAATTCTTCAGAACTCGCGTCGCGCCAATGCGCGCGCTCCAAGGCTTCGACGGTGACCACATCGGCATGGGTCGGACGCAAAAGCCGAACACGCGGCAGAACCGACCCGTCATCCTGCATCAACGCCGTCGCCGGCAATTTGACCGCGACGCGGCCCGACTGCTCGTTGATCATCAGCCGCGACTTTTGCGAGGCGGTCGCGAAATCGATGGCCTCGGCGAGCGCCGTGACCCGCGTCTTGTCCTTGCGCAGGATCGTCAGAAGCTGCGTCTCTGCACCGCTCTTTCCATGCACGGCGATGGTCTGGCGGTTAGTGACGACGAGGCTTTCTGCAACAAGCGTCTCGACACCGACGTCGAAGACGCCGGCCTGGATCGCCGCCTCGACTTGCGCCTCCATCAGCCCCTCGAACACCTCGAAGAGAAGATTCTGGAGCGCGATCGGCAGCGCGAGGATGCGGTTGAGGAAGGTCGAGATCGGCGGCAATTCCTCCTTGAGGCTGCCGTCCTGGTCGGTGAGATCGAGCCCCGTCGCCTCCTCGAAGCGCGTTAAGGAGCAACCTTCGACCTTGCCGGCGTAGACGAGCTGGTAGAGCCGGCGCAGCGCCGTGCGGCCATAGGGCAATTCGAGATTGTCCTCGGGCCGAAACAGGCCCTGGCCGCCGGTCTGGCGCTGCCCCCGCGTAATCGCGCCGAGCGTGTCGAGTCGCCGGGCGATCGTCGAGAGAAAGCGCTTTTCGCCCTTCACATCGGTCGCGACCGGTCGGAACAGCGGCGGCTGCGCCTGATTGGTGCGATTGGTGCGGCCCAAACCCTGGATGGCGTTGTCGGCCTTCCAGCCGGGTTCGAGGAGATAGTGGACGCGAAGCCGCTGGTTTTTCGCACTGCGCTCGGCGTGATAGGAGCGGCCCGTGCCGCCGGCGTCGGAGAAGACGAGAATGCGTTTCTCGTCGTCCATGAAGGCTTGGGTTTCGCCAAGATTGGCGGAGGCTGGCCGATTCTCGACGCAGAGCCGATCGGAGCCGTCGGCATTGGTCTTGCGGACGATCCGCCGCGAGCGGCCGGTGACCTCCGCGACCATCTCTGTCCCAAAGCGCTGGACGATCTGGTCGAGCGCCCCTTGCACGGCGGGAAGTGCGGCGAGATGCTCGATCAACCGGTCCCGCCTCTCGACGGCTTCGCGCGATTGGACGGGGTTGCCGTTCTCGTCGACGACGGGGCGCGACTGGAGATCGCCGTTCTCGTCGGAATAGACCTCGTAGAGCTGAGTTGGGAAGGAATGGGCGAGATAGTCGAGAACATATTCGCGCGGAGTGATGTCGCAGGAAAGATCGCCCCATTCCGACGATGGGATTTCCGCGAGGCGGCGCTCCATCAGTGCTTCGCTGGTCGAGACGATTTGGATGACGGCGGCATGGCCAGCCTCGAGATCGCGGTCGATCGATGCGATGAGGCTCGGGACCTTCATCGCCGTGATCAGGTGATTGAAGAAGCGCTGTTTATTGGACTCGAAGGCCGAGCGCGCGGCGCTCTTGGCGTTGCGGTTATAGGCCCTGCCGCTTTCACCGGTGATGTTTGCGGCTTCCAGCGCTGCGGTCAGATTGTTGTGGATGATCTCGAAGGCGCCGGCGTAGGCGTCATAGATGCGAATTTGCTCCGGCGAGAGCCGGTGCTCAAGCATCTCGACCTCGACGCCGGCGTAGGACAGCGCACGCGATGCATAGAGGCCGAGCGCCTTGAGATCGCGCGCCAGGACCTCCATGGCGGCGATGCCGCCGGCCTCCATCGCCGCGACAAAGTCCTGCCTCGTCGCGAAGGGCATGTCCATTGAGCCCCAGAGCCCCAAGCGCGTGGCGTAGGCGAGGTTGGCGACGGTCGTCGCCCCAGTCGCCGAGACATAGAGGACGCGCGCGTCGGGCAGGGCGTTTTGCAGCCGCAGGCCCGCTCGCCCCTGTTGCGAGGCGGTCTTCTCACCGCGCTCGCCCTTATCGCCAACGGCGTTGGCGAGAGCGTGCGCCTCGTCGAAGACGATCACGCCGTCAAAATCCGCTCCGAGCCAGTCGATGATTTGCTTGAGGCGCGAGACTTTGAGCTCGCCGTCGCGGCCCTGGCGTTCGTCCGAGCGCAGGGTCGAATAGGTCGTGAAGAGGATGCCTTCGGAAAGTTTAATCGGCGCGCCCTGCTTGAAGCGCGATTGCGGCACGATCCGCAGCTTCTCCTGCCCGAGCGCCGCCCAATCGCGCTGCGCGTCCTCGAGAAGCTTGTCGGATTTCGAGATCCAGAGCGCCTTGCGGCGGCCTTTGAGCCAATTGTCGAGCACGACGCCCGCGACCTGACGGCCCTTCCCGGCGCCGGTGCCATCGCCGAGATAATAGCCGCGGCGAAAGCGCACCGCTCTTTCCGCATCGTCCGGAGCGACGGAGACCGTATCGAAGCTTTCATCGACGAGGAAGGAGCCGGCAAGATGCCCGGAATGGGCTTCGCCAGCGTAGATAACGCTCTCGAGCTGCGCGTCGGACAAGAGGCCCGACTCGATGACGTTTTTCAGCAGATGCGGCGGATAGGAGGGCTTTGGCGGCGCGACCGACGCCATGGCGGCGGATTGGACGAGCGTCGTCGGATGCGGCTTCGCGCCGTCGATCGCAATCGATTGCACGGCATAGGGCTCATAGAGGCCCGCGCTCAGCGCGTCGCCCGCCGGCGCTTTCCAGTCGCCCAGCTCATAGGCGAGTTCGATGATCTCGACCGGCGACACCGCGCGCGGCGCGGAAGCTGCAACGACGCCCGCGCTGGAATGCGGGGTAGGGCGCGCAGATTCCGCAAAGGCGAGCGGGGGAGCCGCGCGATGCCTTACGGCGATCGGCGTCATCGATTTGACGCTCGCGCCGACTCCGCCGAGGACGGGCGCATAGACGTCATCCTGCGGCCGCTCAACGAGAACCGCGCGCGGCGGAACCTCCCGCTGCACGAGCGCGAGCAATTCGGGAAGGTCCGCAACCGGACCGAACCCTTCGCGGAACGCTTTCGGATTTTCAGCCGTCGTCTTGTCGAAAACCGTTAGCCTGCTTTCGACGCTTGTTCCATGTCGCGCGAAAAATCCGCGCGCGAGCGAGGCGGTGAAGACAAGCCGGCCTTGTTCCTGCAACCGTTCGAAGCTGCCCCGCCAGCTGTTCGAGGTCGGCGCAAAGCTCTCGCCGGTGATGGCGATGAGACGGCCTCCTGTTCGAAGCCGCGCGAGGCTCGCGCGAATATGCTCGAAGGTCGCGGCGGCGTGCCGCCCCTCGATCAGCGGCGACGAGGAGAAGGGCGGATTCATCAGCACGACGTGAGGGGCAAAACTCGCGTCGAGGCGATCGTGCAGCTGCGCCCCGTCAAAGCGGCTGAGCGGCGTTCCCGGAAACAGAAGTTTTAAGAGATCGGCTCGGGTCTCCGCCCATTCGTTGAGGATGAGCTTCGCGCCGGCGAGCTCGGCGTGGATCGCGAGCATGCCTGTGCCGGCGGAGGGCTCGAGCACGATGTCGCCCGCGCCCAGCCCGGCGGCGAGACGCACGACATAGGCGAATTCCAGCGGGGTCGAGAATTGCTGCAGCGCATGACTTTCTTCCGAGCGCCGCGTCTCGCTCGGCAGCAGCGCTCCGATCTTCGAAAGCATAGCCAGGACGCGCGATGGTTCCTTGTTCGCGCGCGTGACCATCGCGGGGCCATACCGGCGCAGGAACAGGACCTGCGCCGCCTCGAGCGCCTCATAAGCGTCCTTCCAGCGCCAGGCGCCCTCCGCGTCGCTCGCCCCAAACGCCCCCTCCATCGCCGCGCGAAGCCCGACGACATTGATCGCCTGGCCTTTGGCGAGAAGGTTGACGAGCGCCTGCGCCGCCATCATCAAAGCGTGCGGCTTGTCGTCGGTTGCGAAGGAAAATTCGGCTTGGGCAATCTTGCTGCGGACAGCGGCAAGGCTCGGGCTCATCGATCATCTCCGGGATTTTTGGGACCGGCCCGGGACGCTCTCTCTCATCGCCTCCCGGGCTCGCCCTTCCCGGCAAAGCCCTCTCGCTCTCCTTGCCGCTCACCCGCGCGCCAGCCGCCTGTGCGCGAGCGGTCCAAACATCCGACTGATCAGCGAAAGTTCGCCGCTCATCACCGCGCGCACATATTCGGCGAGCTCCGCGGGGTGATCGAGCAACGACAAGGGCGCGAGATGATTACGCCCGCCCTCATAATCGCGCCGACCTTCGCAAGTGCGGATCAGAATTCCGCTGTCAGCGCCGGTCGCAGGCTGGCAGACTTGGATGTAGACCCGATCGTGGTGCAAAATGATCTCGCCGCTGATGGCGACGCCAGCGCGGTTCGACCGCAAGTCATATGAACTTTCGGAAAAGCCTAGCTCCTCTGCGAGACCATGCAAAGCGATCCGCGCTTGCCGATGAAACCGCTTCTTTTGCTCGCCATCATAGGCGCAGCGTTGATACCAGTCGAACATGGCTCACCTCCGCATAAGAAAAGAGCCCGCCGGTGAAGGCGAGCTCGCTCGTTGACGATTGGAATGGTTGGGGCGCGCCGACTATTCAGCGGCGGCTGGATAGTCTGGACCTTCGGCTGTCTCTGCGAGAAAGGCCGGCAGCTCTTCGTCCTCCGCGGTTGAAGGTTCGTCCGCGGGCGCGCCCGCTTCCTCGATCGGCACAGGCGCGTCGAGGTTCTGCGTGCGCAGGCCCTCCGGCAACCACCCCGTTCCTTGCAGAAGGCGTTCGGCCTCAGCGGCCATGTCCGCCTTCTTCAGGTGAGCGATCATCTCCGCCGTCTCGTCGCCCTTCGCCTCCCGCACCGCCGCCAGAATGTGCGCCTTGGTGACCTTGCCGAAGAAGCTCTCCACGGTGGCGCTCCAATAGACGCGCATGTCGAGCGCGATATGTTCTGCGAGTCGATCGGCATGCTGGAGCACGCTGGTTCGTCGCTCCCAGGGCATGTTCAGAGCGTTGACGCTGAGCCCGACGCACAGCGCAAAGAGTTCGGTGCGAACGCTCTCGTCCTGAGCGAGAAGCCAGGACCAAAGATCGGCTGGATCGGCGGGCAGACGCATCTGCCAATTGCCGAAAGACTCGAACAGGGTCCGCGCCGCGAGACTGTCGCCAATGCCCGGGGCTTGCGAACCGAGCGTCACGCTGCGCTCGGAGAGATCGAGACAGGAGTGGGAACTCGCGCTGTAGAAAGCGTTCAGCGCTAGAGCATGCGTCGCGGCGAGAAACGCGGCCTGGGGATTGCTGGCCAGGCTCAGGCGCATCGCCACCGTGCGATGGGCCGAGAGCTCGACGACCATGAGCCCAGAGAGCTTTGGCGAAGTTTCGACCTCTTCCTCGGTCGGCTCCGGCGAGGCAAGGCCTGTCTCCATGTCGGCGCCCACCGTGGCGTCGTCGGCGCCCGATTGGGCGCCGGATCGCGGCTCCCCCTCTGCGGCCGAAACGCCACCCTCCTTGCGCGCTTCATCCTCACGGCGAACAAATCCGCGCTCGACCTTTAGGCGACCATCGTAATCGATGCTCACGAAGACACCGGCGCGAGCGATCTCGGTCGGTTCATAGATCGCCGAACGCTCGTCGACCGCTGCGATCTCCGCCTCGAGTTGGGCCATGCGTTGATCGACGTCCTCCGGAAGCTCGTCGGCGCTCTCCTGCTCCTCGGACAGGCGATTGTATTCAACGACCGCTGCGTTGTAGCGCGCCTGCTCCTCTTCCGTGATGGGCGCTTGGGTCCCGGGCAATCGCCGCAGGCCGGCGGTGTGGCCGTAGGGGAAGTCGATCGCGGTCTCGGACCACTTCCAGCCCTCGGCGCTGATTTCCTCGGCTGCGCGCTCGAGCTTCTCGCGGGCGAGACGATCGAGCAGCGCCGCGTCTTGCAGCCAACCGCCATCATCGCGGTTGAAGAGGTCGCGCAGCACGACGCCGCCCGCCGCCTCGTATGATCCGACGCCAGCGAACTGCGCGCGCTTGTCTGAGGCTCGGATCGCGCCTTGCGTCAACAAGCGGCGGATCGCATGAGGGCCCTTATCATAGGAGCGCGAAAGCGCGTCCCAGGTTTCGTTCTGCCGCACGTGATCGTCCGTCACGCAAAAAGCCATGAGCTGATCCAAGGACAATTCCTCGACGACATAGAGTTCGAGTAGTTTGGGACTCGCCGCGGCGAGCTTGAGGCGCTGCCGCACGACCTGCGCGCTGACGAAAAACCGCG